>CAIMWH010000032.1 GCA_903845065.1 uncultured Rhodospirillales bacterium
ATATCCTCGACCACTGCTGCTACGCTTGGAACAAACTCACGGAACAGCCGTGGCGTATCATGTCCATCGGACTGCGCGATTGGGCGCATGGGTCCTAATCAGTGACGGTTGGTATAAGCTGGTGTGCGGCCTGGTTGACGCCCACCACCACACCGGCGCCCCCGCCGCCCTTCCCATCCTCGACAGCACCATCGCCTGGGCCACCCGCACCTTCGACCGCACCCGCGCGGTCGCCGACGGCCATGATTTCTGGGGCGCCGGACCAGGCGACACCTCCGAATGGTACACCCTCGGCGAGAACCTCCATCGCGCCGCAGACCTCACCGGCAACCCCGACCACGCCACCTTCGCCGCCGTCTGGCACTACGACGCCTTCTGGGCCCCCTTCGCCGCCAGCCCGGCGCCCGGCCATGTCCGCGCCAACCACGCCTACTCCCACGTCAATTCCTTCAGCAGCCTCGCCGCCCGCTACGCCCGCCAGCGCGATCCGCGGGACCTTGCCGCCCTGGTCAACGCGCATGACTGGCTGCTCGCCACCCAAACCTACGCCACCGGCGGCTACGGCCCCGAGGAACGCCTGATGCCCGAGCCCGGCAGCCTCGGCCGCGCGCTCCAGCTTTCCATCAGCCACGCCGAAATCCCCTGCGGCAGCTGGGCGGCGCTGAAACTATGCCGCGCCCTGCTGCGCTTCACCGGCCACGCCCGCTTCGCGGATTGGATGGAAACCATCGTCATCAACGCCATCGGCGCCGCCCTGCCGCCGCAGCCGGACGGGTTCGTCTACTACTACGGCAACTACGCCCTGGCCGGCGGCACCAAGCAGACCTACTGGCAGCAATGGCCATGCTGCGCCGGTACCTACCTGCAATTCATGGCCGGCCTGCATGACATCATCGCCTTCCACGCGCCGGACGCCCTGCACATCGCGCTCTACTTGCCCAGCACCATCGCATGGGACCATGCCGGCCAGACCATCCGCGTCACCCAGTCCGGCGCCTATCCCGAGGAAGACACCGTCACCCTGGCGCTGGAAATGGACCGCCCCGCCAGCTTCACCCTCACGCTGCGCAAACCGGGCTGGGCCGGCGAGCACCACGTCGCCGTCAACGGCCAGCCCGTGAGCGCCCCCCTCGCGGACGGCTGGCTGCGCCTCACGCGGGCCTGGCACCCCGGCGACACCGTCAGCCTCACCCTGCCGATGTCCCTGCGCGCCGTCCCGGTGGACCCCCAGCACCCCAGCCGCGCCGCCATCATGTTCGGCCCCACCGTGCTGGCCCAAGACGAAGCCTGCTGCCGCCGCCCGTTCAGCCTGGCGCCCGAAACCATGCTCGAATCCCGCCTCGTCCAGGAGGCCACCCGCTTCCGCATCACCAACACCGTGCCGGAACGGCATACCCGCTACCTTGTGCCGTTCCACACCCTGCCCGCCAACTGGCCCTACTGGGTCTATTTCAACCTGCACGAGCCGCCGCTGCACTGAACCCGACGCTACCGGTTGGCCCGCGCCAGCACCCCGTGCAGCACCACATCCGCCCCCGCCGCGCAGTGCTCGGGCGTGCACCATTCGAGTTCGCTGTGCGAAATCCCGTCGCGGCACGGCACGAACACCAGTTCGGTCGGGCAGATCCGGCTCATGTTGAATGCATCATGCCCCGGCCGGGTCCGCATCCGCTGCACCGAAAGCGCCAATTCGGCCGCCACGGTTTCGGTCAGCGCAATCATGGTCTCGTCGAAATGGATCGGATCGCGCCGCCGCTTCACCACGGTGCTGAAGCTCAACCCCGTCTCGGCCGCAATCGTCGCGCGCGCCGCCTCGATCTCGGCATCCATCGCCAGTACGCCGGCCTCGTCGGAATGCATCACCCCGTAGCTGAACGCCGCGCGGTGCGGAATGTTGATCCGGTTGTTCGGCCACACATCGATCACCGTCGCCGAGGCCGACCCCGCCGGCGCATGAGCCCGCCCCACCCGATCAATCGCCTCGATCAGCCTGGCCGCCCCCACCAGCGCATTGCGCCGCCGCAGCATCGGCTCGGACTGGGTGTGCGCATTAGCGCCGTGACACTCCACATCAGCGAACACCGAATAATGGCTGTGCGTCACCGCGCCGATGGTGATCCCGGCCGCCTCCAGCAGCGGCCCCTGCTCGATGTGAAGTTCGAAATAGCTGTCCACCGGGCGTCCGCCCATCGGCGCATGACCGGCATAGCGGATGCGGCGCAACTCGTCCCCGAACCGCAACCCGGCCCGATCCGTGCTGGCATGCGCGGCGGCGAGATCAAGCTGCCCGGCGAACACCGCTGATCCCATCAGCCCCGGGCTGAACCGTGCGCCCTCCTCGTTGGTCCAGTTCACCACCTCGATCGGCCGTTTGGTCACGATGCCGGCCTCATGCAGCGTGCGCGCCACTTCCAGCGCCGCCAGCACCCCGAGCGGCCCATCGAACTTGCCGCCCGGCGACTGCGTATCGAGATGGCTGCCCGCCATCACCGGCGGCAGGCTGTCATCCAGCCCGGCACGCCGGCCGAACATGTTCCCCATCCCATCGATGCTGACCACCAGCCCCGCCTCGCGACACCAATGCGCGAACAGCCCGCGCGCATCGCGATCGCCGTCGGTGAGCGACATCCGGTCCAGCCCGCCCAGCGGCAGTGCGCCGATCGCCCCCTGCGTCATCAGGTCGGACCACAGGCGGGAAGCATTGGTGCGGAGCATGCGATACGGCCTTTTCGACAACGGGGAGGGCAGCCCGCATCATGGCACCCCGCAGCGAGGCCGTGCAGCCGGTATTGCCAACAAATCGAGCACAGCCGAGAAATCGGATAACACTGCCCACAAATCAGGCACCTACTCGCGTGACGGGCTCACCATCCACACCCCGCCCAGCACCGCCAGCATCACCAGCCCGGGTACCGCCGCGCCCCAACTGCCTGACGCCGCCATCGCCGCCGTTCCCGCCCAGCCGGTGGAGGACAGCGCCTCCGCCACCGTGGCGATCCGCGACGACGTCTGCCGCCGACGGAACGCGCTGCGCTTCACCTGGGTGCGAAACCAGTACTGGATCGCGGTCGCCGATATCGCCGCCACCACCACGAAGCCCAGCGCAACCAGCGCGTCGCCCGGCGCCAACGCCGCCAGCGCCAGTAGGAACGGCCCGAAAATCACCCCGATCCCGCCCAGCACCGCCGCCGCCTTGGCCCGCATCACCACGCTGCCCACCACCGGCGCCGTGGCGATCAACTCCGGCGCATCCTCCGCCGACACCGCCAGCCAGGCCAGCCCACCGCCGAGTTGCCCGGCCGTCACCACCAGGATCGGCACCAGGAACCCCGAGGTGGCGCCCCCGCTGTAGAAATTGTGCCACAGCATGAAACCCACCGGCAGCAGGTAGAGCAGTTGCATCAGCGTCTGCGACAGCAGCCACGGATCGCGCAGCAACAGCCGCCATTCCTTGTGCCGCAACGCCTGCGCCGGGGACGTGCTGCGCCAGCGCCACCCTCCCGCCGAAGCGGTCGCCGCCCGTCCCACCGGCGTCGCGGCGTTGGAGGCCGCCAGCACCAGCCGGCCAAAACGCGGCGCCGTCAGCGCGATCGCCACCGCCAACATACCCGCGCTGGCCCCCAGCGTGATCGCCAGCGCGCCCATATCGCCGAACGTCGCCCGCGCCGGCCACAACAGCCAGCTATCGTCGGCCGGCGCGTAGGGAGCCAGCGCGGCAAACCGCGACATCGTCCCGCCATTGAACCCGAGCAGCGCCGAAAACTGCACCCCGATGGCGAATGCCCCGCCCACCACCGCCGCCAGCACCTGCGCCGCCACCCGCGTGCGCCGTGGCCCGATCAGGCGAAACAGCGCAGCCACCACCACCACGCCGATCGCCACCGCCACCATCGAGAGCCCCGCCGCCGTGGCATAGGCCGAAAGCCACCCGGCCCCACCCAGCCACGCCAGCATGTCGATGAACGGTGCCGCCAGCACCAGCGTCATGATCAGGATCCCCACCGCCATCCCGGCGATGCGCACCGCGAACAGCCGCGTCACCACCGCCGGAGAGGTCATGATGAATTCGAGGTCACCGCGGGCATAGAACGCCCGCGTCGCGGCCTCGATCGCCTGTGCCAACATCAGGGACATCACCATGACCAGCGTGCCGGTGATGGCCATCAGCACTTGGCGGTCCGCCGCCAGGCCGCGCCGCACCACCGGGGCCAGCATCACATAGGCCAACCCATGCAGGCCCGCGCTGAAGGCCAGGAACCCGATGCCCGCCACCCAGGCCCGCCGCCGCCGCCCGGCGGTGATCAGCGCCACCCAGTCCCGCCAGCCCAGCCGCACTTCATGGCGGGAGAACCAGGCGAGCGATCCGGGCACCATCAGGCTTTCGCGTCCTGCGCGACCAGCGCGAGGAAAGTGTCCTCCAGGCTGGCATGCCCGGAGCCCGCCTGCTCGCGCAGCCCGTCCAGCGTGCCATCGGCGATCAGCTTGCCGTTGGCGATAACCCCGATCCGGTCCGCCATCCGCTCCGCCACGTCCAGGATATGGGTGGTCATGATCACTGAGCAGCCCGCCCGCACCCGCGCCCGCAACACATCCTTCACCACCCGCGACGAGGCGGCATCGAGCCCAGTGAACGGCTCGTCGAGGATGATGAGGCGGGGCTCATGCACCAGCGCTCCTGCCAGCGCCACCTTCTGTCGCATGCCCTTGGAAAGCCGCTCGCACCGTTCATCGGCATGCGGCGCAAGCCCAAGCCAGCCTAGCAGTTCCGCCGCCCGCGCCGCCGCCACATCCGCGCCGATCTCCCACAGCCCGGCGACGAAATCGAGATATTCCAACGGCGTCAGCTTCTCATAGATCATCGGTTCGTCGGACACCCAGGCCATGATCCGCCGCGCCCCGATCGGATCGGCGAGGGCATCGATGCCGAACACCGATATCGCGCCGCGGTCCGGCCGCAGCAGCCCGGTCACCAGCCGCAAGGTGGTGGTCTTGCCCGCCCCGTTGGGCCCGAGCAGCATGTAGAATTCGCCCGCCGGCACCACCAGGTCGAGCCCATCCACCGCCGGCCGCTCGAACCGCTTGGCCAATCCCCGGATTTCGAGCGCCGCCACCGCCGGGCTCATCCTGCCGTCTTCGACCATCGCACCATCCCGGACCACCCCAACGATCCGCCGCGCCGGCCGACCCCGGGGTGATGCTAGAGCATGATGGCCGCAGGTGGAATCACCGCGAGCCTGAATCACGCGGTCATCCCGTTCCAGCGCGGCGCGGCCCGCGCCCCGGGGGTGGCCAAACCGCCCGGCATCCCCACCTCCAGGCGTGCCAGCCATGGCAGCCACCTCGAGGGAGACCCAGCATGCCCGCCTACACCATCAAGCCGCTCGTCACCGCCACCGCCGTCAGCACCGGCGGCCGCAACGGCCATTCCGAGACCACCGATCATTCGGTCAGCGTGAACCTCTCCGTTCGCAAGGAGATGGGCGGGCCCGGCCTGCCCGACACCACCACGCCGGAACACCTGTTCGCCGCCGGCTACGCCGCCTGCTTCGGCGGCGCGCTCGAGTTCATCGCCCACCAGCACAAGAAGAGCGTGGCCGGCGCGGTGGTCACCTGTCACGCCTCGGTGGGACCGCGCGAGGGCGGCGGCTTCGGCATCGCGGTGCGCATGCACGTCAAGGTGCCGACGCTTCCCGCCGCCGAGGCGCTGGTCCTGGTGCAGGAAACCCATGACAAGATCTGCCCCTACAGCCACGCCACCCGCGGCAACATCGATTTCGCGCTCGACGTCGAAGGCGCCTGAGCCGCCGGCGATCGGGCTCTACCCCAGGCGGAGCCCGATCGCCGTCCAGATCGCCAGTTCGTCCACCAGCACGAACTCCCGCGTCACCCGGCCATCGACGAGTTCGTAATGGCTGACGCCGGGGATATGCACCCGCGCGCCGCTCGGCGGCCCGAATGCGCCGCGCCCGTCATGCGTCGCCGCGATCCGCCAGCGCAGCGCCACTCGCGTCGGGCGGCCGGGATCGGTGCGGGTGATGACATTCTCCACACTCAGCCGGGCATCGGGGAACGCCGCCAGATAGGACAGCACCCAGGCATCCACCCCGGCATGGCCGAAGGCGAGGCGCCCGCAGGGCAGATGCAGGTTCACTGCCGGATCATAGGCGGCCGGAATGGCGGCGAGGTCGGCCCCGTTCCAAATCCGCAGCATCAGCGCGGCCATGCTGCCCCCCGCACCGGTATCGCTGGGTAAATCGAGTTCCGTCATCTCGTCCGGGTCAGGCAGCGCGCTGTCCTCCACCGCCATCACCTCGGCCCGCTGGCGGCCCCACTCCGCCGGATCGATGCCGATTTGCAGCGCGATGGCCGCCTGGTCCCGCACCAGCCATTCCTCGACGATCACGCCATCGCGGATCAGGCAATCCGCCACCGTGCGCGCCCACACCGCCCGCCCGGTGGGCGCGCCGAAGCTGCCCTCGCCGCGATGATGCATGGTGGAGACGATCCGGTGGGACGAGTAGCCGTTGCCCGCCACGCCGCCCGAATACACCACGTCCTCGCCGAGCAGGCGGCGATCGGGGAAGGCATGCAGGGTTTCCGCCGTGCCGGACACCACGAGGTCCACCCCGGCGCTGTCGCCGAACGCCGTGTGCATCACGCACTCCGGCGCATACCAGCGACGGATCAACCCGATTCCGCGCCCTTCCCAGATGCGGTCGGTGATGCCGATGATGTAATCCGGCAGAGTGGCGTATTCGTCGGTGAAGCGCATTTCGGTGTCTCCGGTGGCGGGCGTGCCTATCCTGCCTGCCGGCGCGGCGGGCTGACAATGCGATGTCCCGCCGCCAGCAACAGGTCCCGCAGGCGGGCGATATGCGCCGGCCCGGTTTCGCAGCAGCCACCCACGATGGTGGCACCACGCGCCACCCAGTCCAGCGCGAACGCCGCGTAGGCGTCCGGATCGAGGTCCTGCCGCACGCCCACCTGCGCCAGCGTCCGGCCAGGCAGGAACGAGCGCGGGATCGGCTTGAACCCGTTGGCATAGCCCCCCGTCGGCCGCCCGGTCGCCGCCAGTTCGGCCATCGCCGCCCCGATTGCCTCGGGCGAGGTGCAGTTCGCCAGCACCGCCGCCACCGCAATCCCCTCCAGCGCCACATTGGCCGCGGCAATGCTTTCGCCCGACCGCAGCGCGGTGCCCCCCGCGTCATCCAATGTCCAACTCACCCACACCGGCAGCCCGGTCTCGGCGGCGGCCAGTGCGGCGGCGCGCCCCTCATCCGCGGTGGACAGTGTCTCGCAACGGAACAGGTCGACATGCGGGGCCTGCAGGGCCGTCAGCCGCCGGTATTCGTCGAGGTTCTCCGCGAACTGGCGCACCCGATCCGGCCGGTAGGTGCCGTTGAGCGGCGGCAGGCAGCCGGCGATCGCCACCCCGTCCCCCGCCGCCCCGGCCGCATCCCGCGCGCCGAGCGCGATCTCGCACGCCAGACGCTGCAACTCCGGCACCCGATCCGCCTCGCCCAGCAGCGCCATGCGGGTGAAACTGGCGGAATAGGCATTGATGGTGATCACCCGCGCGCCGGCACAGATGTAATCGCGGTGCACGGCGCGAACCAGGTCGGGGTCGCTCAGCAGATACTCGGCCGACCAGTGGCGCGGCGCCTTGTCGGCGGAGCGGTTCAGCAATTCCTGCCCGGTACCTCCTTCGAGCAGAATGACATCGGTCATGCGGGTATCTCCGGGAGGCTCATGGCGCGGCCTGGGCGGCGGCGAGGGTTGCGGGCGGGATGTGGCAGCGGATGACGTGGCCATCGCCGATTTCGTGGGCCGGCGGGGCGTCGGTGGCGCAAATTCCGCCAAGGCGGCGATGGCAGCGGTTCTGGAACGCACAGCCCCGCGCCGGCGGGCCATGCTCGACGATATCGGCCGCCAGCAGGCGCGGCGCGTGATCCGGGTCGGGCTCCAGCACCGCGCCAAGCAGCGCCTCGGTGTAAGGATGCGACGGCAATCCATAGACCGCATCCGCCGGCCCGCTCTCGCAGATGCGCCCCTGGTAGAGCACCACCACGCGATCGGCCAATGCACGCACCACCCCCAGATCATGCGAGACGAAGATGCAGGCGGTCCGCCGTTCGCGCCGCAAATCGTCGAGCAGCCCGAGCACCGCGGCCTGCACGGAAACATCGAGCGCCGAGGTCACCTCGTCGCACAGCACCACATCGGGGTCGGCGGCGAAGGCACGGGCCACCGCCACGCGCTGCTTCTCGCCGCCCGAAAGCTGCGCCGGCAGGCGATCGAGGTAGTGCCCGCCCAGCCGCACCTGGGCGAGCAATTCGATGCTGCGCGCCCGCAGCGCCGCCCCGGACAGCCCGAAATAGAGCCCGAGCGGCTGGGCCAGGATTTCCGCGATCGTCTGCCGCGGATTGAGGCTCTCGTCGGGGTTCTGGAAAATCAGCTGCACCCGCCGCAGCACCCCCACATCGCGCTGCGCCACCCGCGGCGCCAGCGCCACACCGGCCAGATCGATGCTCCCGCGCAGCGGGCCGATCAGCCCGGCGATGGATTTCAGGATGGTCGATTTGCCGCTGCCGGACTCGCCGACGAGCCCGATGGTCTCCCCCGGCCGCAGCGTCAGCGTGATGCCATCGACCACCGGCGCGGCATCGCGCGGCGCCCGCGTGATCTGGTCCCACAGCGAGCGACGCGCATAGCTCACTGCGATCGCGTCGAGCCCCAGCACGCCGCCGCCGCCGTCGAATTCGAGCGCCAGCCGCAGCGCCCCGTCCCGCCGCATCGGCAGCCTCACGGCGGCGTCCGCGCGACGGCAACGCACCACCCCGCCCCCCGGCGCCGGCACCAACGCACCGCGCGCCGTCAGGCAGCCCGCCTCGGCCAACCCGCAGCGCGGCGCGAAGGAACAGCCTTCCCCAACCGCCCCCGGCGCCGGCGGCCGTCCATCGAGGGGCACCGGCAACCGCGCCTCCCCCAGCACCGGAATGGCCGCGATCAGCCCCCGCGCATACGGGTGCGACGGCGTGCGCAATATCTGCCGCGCGCTGCCCTCGGCGACGATCTCCCCGGCATACATCACCGCCACCCGCGCACACACCCGCGCCACCGCGCCGAGGTCATGGCTGACATAGACCATCGCCATCCCGCTGCTCGCCGCAAGGTCACGCAGCAGTTCCAACACATGGGCCTGGGTGGTCACATCGAGCCCGGTCGTGGGCTCATCGAGCAGCAGCGCCTCGGGCTCACCGGCCAGCGCCATGGCGATCGCCACCCGCTGCTGCTGTCCGCCGGATAGTTCATGCGGATAGCGCGTCACCAGCGCCCCCGGCGTCGGCAACCGCACCCGGGCCAGCAGTTCCACCACCCGCGCCGCATGATCCGCCCGCGGCAGCGTACTGTGCAGCCGCAGCGCCTCGGCGATCTGCGCCCCGATCCGGATGGTCGGCGTCAGCGCCTGCCCGGCATTTTGCGGGATCAACGCCAGCCGGCCACCCCGGATCGCTGCCACCCCATCACCCGCCAGCATATCCTGCCCGGCGAACCGCACCCCGCCGCCCAGCACCCGCAACCCGGCCTTGAGATACCCCATCGCCACCAACGCCAGCGTGCTTTTGCCCGACCCGCTCTCCCCCACCAGGCCCACGGTCTCGCCGCGCCGCACCACCAACCCGATATTGCGCAGCACCGGCGCCACCACCCCGGCGCGGGTGGTGAAGCCAACACTGAGATCGGTGATCCCGATCAGCGGCACATCATCACCCGCGATTTTCAATGCGGCGCATTCAGCGCGCGATCGAGCCCGACCGCCTTGGCCAGCGCATCGGCCACGAAATTGATCCCGATGATGAGCGTGCTCAGCGCCAGCACCGGCGCCATCGCCGCCCACGGCGCGATGGCCATGAAGCTGCGGCTATCCGCGATCATCAGCCCCCAGTCCGGCGTCGGCGGCGCCACCCCGAAGCCGAGGAATGACAGCGAACTGAACGCCAGCAGCATCCAGGACCACCGCATCGCGCCCTCCACCATCAGCGCGTCCAGCACATTGGGCAGCAACTCCCGACGCACGATGGCGCCTGGGCGATGCCCCCGGGCGCGGGCGGCCGATATGAAGTCCCGCGCCACCACCCCCAGCGTCGCGGCCCGGGCCACCCGGATCACCGGCACCCCATAGAAAAACGCCAGCGTCGGCACCAGCACCGTCACCCCGGCGCCAAACGTGACAATGATCACCAGCATCTTAAGGATCCACGGCAGCGCCAGCACGGCATCCACCACCCGCATCAGCACATCGTCGAGCCGCCCGCCGGCCAGCCCGAGATGGATGCCCACCAGCGCGCCCCACCCCACCGCGAGCGGCGTCGCGATCAGCGTCACCAGCAGTGCCTCGCGCCCGCCGAGCATCGTGCGCGTCAGGATATCCCGGCCAAGCTGGTCCGTGCCGAGCCAGTGCGCCGCATCGGGCGGGGCGAACATCAGCGCCGCATCGATGGCGGTCGCCTCATACGGCACCAGCCACGGGCTGAGCACCGCCGCCGCAAGATGCAGCAGCACGAACGCGAACCCGATGGCGCCCGACGGCCGGGCCAGCATGCGCCGCAGCACACCCATCTCAGCCGCCCGCCCGATGCGTGCGCAACCGCGGATCGAGCAGCAGCGTCAGCAGATCGGCCGCCAGGTTCACCCCCACGTAGACGCTCGCCACCAGCAGCGCCAACGCCTGCACCACCGGCAGATCGCGTTCGGTGATGCTGTCGATCATGAACCGGCCGAGGCCTGGGTAGTTGAACACCTTCTCCACCACCACCACCCCGCCGAGCAGCCAGGCGATGGTCAGCGCAATCACATTGATCGCCGGCAGCAGCGCACTCGGCAGCGCGTGGCGCCACACGATCCGCGCATACGGCACCCCCTTCAGCACCGCCATCCGCACGAAATCGCTCGCCATCACCTCGATCACGCTGGAGCGGATGGTGCGCAGGATATGCGCCGTCATCACCATCGTTAGCACCGCGACGGGCAGCACGATGCCGGGGAAAAAATCCGCCAGCGGCGCGCCGGGTGCCGCCACCACAATGCCCGGCACCCAGCCGAGCCAGATGCTGAACACGAAGATCAGCACGGTCGCCGAGACAAACTCCGGGATGGTCATCGCCAGGATACCCCCGGTCGACAGCACGATATCCAGCGCCCCATCCCGCCGCAGCCCGCCCAGCACGCCGAGCAGCAGCGCCAGCGGCACCCCCACCGCCAGCGTGAGGCCGGCCAGCAGCAGCGTGTTGCGCAACCGCTCGCCGAGCAATGCGGCAATCGGCCGCCCGCTGCCGGCGGAAACCCCAAGGTCGCCCTGCACCGCCCCGGCGGCCCAGCCGAGATAGCGGGTCAGCGCCGGCCGATCGAGCCCGAGATCATGCCGGCAATTCGCCAGCCGCTGCCCCACCGCATCGCGCTGCAGTACCGCCACGCAGGCATCCCCCGGCAGCGCCTCGACGGCCCCGAAGATGATCGCCGAGGCGAGCGCCACCGTGACGAGGCCCAGCAGCAGCCGGTTCAGGACGAGGCGCAGCAAGCCCCCGCCCTCAATCCACCTTCACGAGATGCCAGCGAATGGAGAAGTTCTCCACCGCGTCCATATCCTTCACCCGCGCCGTCAACCCGACGGCGAGCTTGACGTGGAATGTCACCAAGGTGCCGCTGTTGTCCCACAGGTATTTCTGCGCGTCCTGGTACATCGCCCGCCGCTTGTCGAAATCGAGTTCCTTGCGCGCGCCATCCAGCATCGCGTCAAACGTCGCATCGGTGAAATGCGACTCGTCCCACGGCGAGGTCGAACGATAGATCTCGTTGAGCGCCGCATCCGCCGGCCGCTCGGCCCAGCGCGTCAGCACTGCGTCCTTCTTCATCCACACCGTGTTCCAGTAGCCGTCATTCGGCACCTGGGCGATCTTCACCCGAATGCCCGCCGCCGCCGCCTGCTGCTGGTACACCTGGGCGATGGTCGGCCAGACCGGCTCGATATTCGCCACCTGCAGTTCGACATCGATGCCGTTGGGGAAACCGGCCGCCGCCAGCAGCGCCTTGGCCCCGGCGATATCCTGCTTGCACTGGCCGTCCCAGCGATACTGGTCCGCCGGGCCCACCGGCGTGTCGCAACCGGTCAGCCCGCCGTCCTTGCCCACCACCAGGTCACGCATCGCCTCGCGATCCACCACCATGCGCAGCGCCTTGCGCACGCGGGCGTCGTCATACGGCTTCACATCGGTGCGCAGCACGATGCCGCGCCAGTTGCCCGACGGGATCTGCTGCACCTGGTGCTTGCCGCTGCGCGAAACCAGCGCGATCTCCTGGCGATCCAGCCCCGGCAGCACATCCACCTGCCCGCCAAGCAGCGCCTGGAAACGGGCCTGGGCGTCCGGAATGCCGATGATCTCGATGCGCGCCAGTTTTGGCGCACCCTCATAGTAGGCGGTGTTGGCCACCAGCACCGTGGTGCCCTGGGCATCGAACTTCTCCACCTTGAACGGTCCGGTGCCGATGCCGGTCCGCGCGATGGTGTCGCCGGAGCCCTCGGGCAGCATCACCAGGCGATAGTCGGTGAGCACCAGCGGGAAGTCCGCGAAGCTGTCGTGCAGGGTGATCTTCACCGTCATGGCGTCGATCGCCTCGACCGCCTTGATGGTCTTGACTGCCGAGCGGGCCGGGCTGTCTAGCTTGGGGTCAGCGATGCGGTTCAAGGTGTAGAGCACATCCGCCGCGGTGAAGGCGCGGCCGTCATGGAACAGCACGCCAGGGCGCAGCTTCAACGTCCATTCCGTGGCGCCGGCATTGCTCGACCAGCTCATCGCGAGGTCGGCGGCCGGCTTGCCGTCGATGCCGGTGCGGATCAGGCGGCTCATCACCTTTTCGGTGACCTGGAACACCTTGCCCTTGGACGCCGGGTCCATCGAGGACGACTGTCCATAGCCGAGGTCATGCGGCTGGCGGAAAACCCCAGCAGGCTGCGCCACGGCGCCACCCGAGACCGAGAAGGCAGCCAATGAAACGGCGGCAAAAATGCCAAGCGATCGCAGCATGCGAACGGACCTCCCTGGTCGAGTGTTCTGTTGCACCATGCGCAGCCGCTGCGCGGGCTGACAAACCAAGATTTTATCGTCGATGGATACAAAAATCTTTACGCATCACCTGCCGTGGCCAGAATCTCGGCCCAGGTTTTCGCCGGGATCGACAGACCCGCGAGCCGCCCGGCGGCACGAAGTTTCCGCTCACGCTCCCCCGGCACCTCGACGGCGGCAAACCCCTCGGCCGGCGGACAGGCGCGCACCTCGGCCAGGATCTCCTCCGCCGCCGCGCGCATCCGGCCCGGTTCGCGATGGCGGGACGCGTCGAGCGCCAGCACCAGCCAATTCACCTCGGTGGTGACCGGTCCCAGCATCGCCTCGCAGATCATCTCCGCCATCAGCGCCAGCCCGTATCCCATCGGCCCGCCCTTCGGCAGGATAGCGCCGCCGCGAAAATAATCCTCCGGATCGGTGCTCGGCCGCCCCGCGGGATCGATCAGCGCCCCCGCCGGCAGCCGCGCCCCGGCGGAACGCGCGGCATAGAGCCAACCGCCGGCGATCATCGAGGTGGCGAAATCCACCACCACCGGCCCCTGCTCCCCGCCCGGCATCGCCAGGCAATACGGATTGGTCGGCAGGATCGCCTGCCGCCCGCCATACGGCGCCACCTGCCGCCAGTTCTGCCGCCCGCCGCCGCCGATGATGATGACCAGGCAACCGCTCTCGGCGCCCATCTCGGCAAACGCGCCCAGCCGCCCGGTATGCCCGGCATTGCGCACCGCCACCGCCGCAATCCCCGTCGCCCGGGCATCCGCGCACGCCCGCGTCACCGCCATCTCCATTGCCGGAATGCCGATGCCGCCGCCGCCATCCACCTCCGTCGTGCCGCCCCGCCCCGCCACAACCGTGGCCTGCCCCGCCGCCGACAAATAGCCGTCGCGATACTGCTGCGCGTACTGCAACACCCGCATCACCCCGTGCGACTCCACACCGGACAGGCTGGCATCCACCAGATGCGCCGCCACCGCCTCCGCCGTCCCCGCGGCACACCCCGCCTGCCGCAGGATCGCCGCCGCCTTGGCCTGCGCCACCACGGCCGGCACGGTGATCCGCCCGCCCTCCATCACCAGCTTGCTCGTCCCGCTCATGCCGCCCGCGCCTCCTGCGCCGATTGATAGGAAGCCGCCTCGGCCAGCAGCCAGTCGCACACCGCCGCAATCTCCGGCCGCCGCCGCGCGCCGGGCCGGGTGACGACGTGGTACGAACGGGTCGGCAGCAGTTCGAGCGCAAACGGCTTCACCAGCCGACCCGCCGCGATCTCGTCCGCCACAAACGGAAAAATCCCCAGCGCCGCCCCCTGCCCCGCGATGGCAGCTTGGATGACGATGTTGCTGTCCATGATGATGGTCTCGCCGGCGAACCCCATCCCGGGCGCCCCGGCCAATTCAAGCCACGCATTCCATTCCGACCGGTCATGCTGGTGGAGCACCGGCAACCGCGCCAGGTCGCGCGGCGTCACCACGCCGGCCGCTAGCGCCGGGCTCAGCACCGGCGCATAGCGCACCTGGAACAGGAACTCGGAATCCAGCCCCGGCCACTCCCCCCGCCCCCAATCCACCGCAATCGGCGTCGGCATGTCGATCGGACTGGTGATGCGCGAGCGGTGTTGCAGGGTCAGCGTGATGTGCGGAAACGCCCGATGAAACCGGGCCAGCCGCGGCGCCAGCCAGCGCGCCCCGAAGATCGGCCCCACCGCGATCGCGACCGACTGGCGGGACGCCGCGACATGCATATCGATCTCCCGCCCGATGGCATCGAACGCCTGCCACACCACCCCGCTCAGCGACAGCCCGGTATCGGTCAGCACCACCTGGCGGGTGCGCCGGATGAACAGCAGGCAGCCCCAGTCATGCTCCAGCTTGCGGATCAGGTTGCTCACCGTGGTGGTGGACACCCCGAGTTCCAGCGCCGCCTCCTTGAAGCTGCCGAGGCGCGCCGCCGCCTCGAACACCCGCAGCGCCGTCAGCGGCAACCGCCCGATGAGATCGCTCACGTCGCCTCCGTCCATGGACCCAAATTTTCTCATCCATAAGGCGGGCAGTCCCCCCTGTCGATGCGCCCCGCCGGTTGCCGCCATCGCCGCGCCGCCGCAGGATGTGCCCGCCGCGAAACGGGAGACCACGATGGCGCCGCCGCTCTGGACTTTGTCCGCCACCGCGCTCGCCGCCCGGTTCGCGGCAGGCGATACCACGCCCATCCTGGTATTGGAGGCCGTGCTCGCCCGTCTCGATGCGGTGAACCCGCGCCTCAACGCCATCATCGCCACCGATCACGCTGCCGCCCGCGCCGCCGCCTCCGCCAGCACCGCGCGATATGCCGCGGGCACCCCACTCTCCCCGCTCGACGGCGTGCCCTTCACCGTCAAGGATAACATCCCCGCCGCCGGCCTGCCGACGTATTGGGGCAGCGCCGCCTTCCATCCCCTCGCCCCCACCAGCGACGAACTCCCCATCGCCCGCCTGCGCGCCGCCGGCTGCCTGGTGCTCGGCAAGACCAACGTCCCCGAGTTCACCCTCCAGGGCTACACCGACAACGCCGTGTTCGGCCCCACCCGCAACCCCTGGAACACCAATCTCACCCCCGGCGGTTCCTCCGGCGGGGCGGTGGCCGCGGTCGCCGCCGGCATCGCCCCCTTCGCCATCGGCACCGACGGCGGCGGCTCCATCCGCCGTCCCGCCTCCCACGCTGGCGTCCTCGGCCTCAAGCCGAGCCTCGGCCGCGTCGCCCGCCGCGACGGCCTGCCGGCGATCCTGCTCGACTACGAGGTGATCGGCCCGATCGCCCGCCGCGTGGCTGACCTCGTCGCCATCATGACCATCATCACGCACGCTGACGCCGGGGACCCGGCCTCCCTCGGACACGCGCCGTTCACCGTCCCGCCCGTCCGGCCATGCCGTATCCTCTACGTGCCGCGCTTCGACACCAACCCGGTCGACCCCGAGATCGCCGCCAGCACCGATGCCACCGCCCGCGCCCTCGAAGCCCTCGGCCACACCATCGAGACCGGCCCGGCCCCGTTCAATGTTGCGGCCGTCGCCCGCATCCAGGCCACCGTCAGCCAGGCCGGCCTCGCCTGGCTCATCGCCGAGACCGGCATCGCCCCGGCCACCCCTAGCCTGCGCGAAACCGCGGCCCTCGGCGCCGCACTGCCCGCCAGCGCCCTGTTCGGCGTCCTCGACGCCGCCACCGCGCTGCGCCGCAGCCTCGCCCTGGCCTTCACCCGCCACGACCTCATCCTCACCCCCGCCGCCGCCGCACTCCCCTGGCCAGCCGCGCAAACCCACCCCGCCACCATCGACGGCGAAGCTGTCGGCCCGCGCGGCCACGCCGTGTTCACCGCTTTCGCCAACATCGCCGGCCTCCCCGGCATCACCCTGCCCGGCCCGCGCGCCGCCAGCGGCCTGCCGATCGGCGCCCAACTCGTCGCTCCATCCGGCGCCGACGGCCTGTTGCTGGCGATCGCCGCCACCCTGGAGGCGGCCCACGACTGGGGCGCCGACTGGCCGCCGCTGGACGGCTGACGGCTGGAATTTCATCGTTCCGCCTCGAAACCGGGCAGTACCGCGCCGCCGCCCCGGCATTTTCCCGCCGCCTGCCCTGGCACGCCGCATGCAGTGCCCGTCCATGACGCCGCGACGGCCAGAACGACCGGGACTATCCACATGATCACCCTCGACACCCTCAACGCCGCCACCCCGGACGCGTTCGCCGCCGCCCTCGATGGCGTGTTCGAACACGCCCCCTGGGTGCCGCTCGCCGCCGCCCCCGCCCGCCCCTTCGCCACCGTCACCGCGTTGCATGACGCCCTGATGGATGTCATCCGCCTCGCCGATGCCGATACCCAGCGCCGCTTCCTGCGCGGCCATCCGCCACTCTCCGCCGCCGCCCTGGCCGGCGGGCTGACCGCCGATTCACGCGCCGAACAGACGGCCCTTGGCCTCGCCGGTCTCGGCGCCGCTGCGGCCGATTTCACCGCCCGGGCCGCTGCCTACACCGCGGCCTTCGGCATCCCCTTCATCATCTGCGCCCGCCGCCACACCCCAAGCTCCGTCCTGCGCACCCTCGAACGCCGCCTCGCCTCCACCGAGGCGGCCGAGCGCGACGCCGCCCTGCACGAGGTCCACTACATCACGCGCCTCCGCCTGGTCGCCCGCGCCACCGGCCCCGGCATCCCCCGCACCACCGGCCACCTCTCCACCCATGTGCTGGACACCGCGCGCGGCTGCCCGGCAGGGGGCGTGCGCATCGAACTGCTGCGGGATGGCGTGCTCCTGCGCGACGGCATCACCAACCAGGACGGCCACCTCGCCGAACCGCTGATCGCCGGCGAACCGCTGCGCATCGGTCCGCACGAACTGCGTTTCCACGTCGGCCCCTACTTCGCCACCACTGATGCGCCCTGGCAGGACCTGATCCCGGTGCGCTTCTTCGTCACCGAACCGGAGGGCCACTACAACATGCCGCTGCTGGTCACCCCGTGGCAGTACACCACCTACCGCGCCGGCTAACCCCTACGCGCTCTGCCGCTGGCGCGAGGCCGCCCGCTCGGCATCGGTGATATAGTCCCGCACCAGCGGCACATTGCGCTGGTCCGGCGCGATCTGCACCTGGAACACCACATTGTGGTCATAGCGGAAGGACGCCTCGGACCCGGCGAGGTAGAACTCGAACATCCGGCAGAACCGCTCGTCATAGATCGTGGTGATGGCATCCCGGTTGGCCGCGAACCGCCGCCGCCAATGCCGCAGCGTCTCGGCATAATGCAGCCGCAACACCTCGACATCCGTGGTGCACAGCCCGCTGCGCTCGATCGCCGCCATCAGTTCGGACAGCGCCGGCGAGTAGCCGCCCGGGAAGATGTACTTGCGGATCCACGGATTGGTGCCGCCTGGTGGCCCCGACCGCCCGATGCTGTGCAGCAGCATCACCCCCTCGGGCTTCAGGCAGCGCCGCACGGTGCTGAAATATTCGGCGTAGTGGTTCACCCCCACATGCTCGAACATCCCCACCGAGACAATCCGGTCGAACTGCTCGTTGACCGACCGGTAGTCGCGCAACTCGAAGCGCACCCGGTCGGACAACCCCTCGGCCGCCGCGCGCGCCTGCGCCTCCACCAGTTGCTCCTGCGAGAGGGTGATGCCGAGCACCCGCGCCCCGTAGTCCCGCGCCAGGGTGAGCGCGAGCCCGCCCCAGCCGCAGCCGATATCCAGCACGTTCAGCCCCGGCCGATCCAGCATGAGCTTGGCCGCGATGTGCCGCTTCTTGGCGGCCTGCGCTTCCTCCAGGCTCTCCTGCCCGGTGGGGAAGTAGGCGCACGAATACTGGCGGTCCCGATCCAGGAACAGCGAATAGAGCCGCCCGTTGAGATCATAGTGGTGGGCGACGTTGCGGCGCGAGGACACAGCCGGGTTGTACTGATCGATCCGCCGTTTGATCCGCGCCAGGCCAAGATTGAACCGCGCGCCGGGATGCAACCCATGGTCCCGCCCGAGGTTCAGCATCAGCACTTCGAGCAACTCATAGATGGAGCACTCCAGCGGCTCGGCGTCGCCATCCATATAGAGTTCGCCCAGCGCCAGGCCGGGATTGAACACCAGGCGGCGGATGGCACGGGTATTGTGCAGGACAATACCGGCGGCGGGGCCGGAACTCTCCCCGCCTGAATACGTGTGCAATCGCCCGTCAGGCCATCGAACGTCCAATCGGCCTTGCAATATCAACCGCCTCAGGATGGCATCGAGCGCCTTGTGCATGGCGCATTACTCCAACTTGTGGAACGATATGCTCACACGCGCATCACATTGCCGAAGCATGAGCGCGTACCTATGGAACGATAAAAGCGCACATACGCGAATTGCAAGACCTATACTTGCCCCTCCTCCCGGACCATCGGCACCCATGAGGACAACGCCATCTGGCCATGTTGCCCGGCGGATTTTCCGGCTAGGCTCAACGCGGCAGAGGAGGGCACGGCCATGCGAACCATCACGCTGCACGTCAACGGGGCCGAGCGGCCGGTCGCGATCGACGACGAGGCGATGCCGCTGCTCTACGCCCTGCGCGATACGCTCGCCTTGCGCGGCCCACGGTTCGGCTGCGGCCTCGGCCAGTGCGGCGCCTGCACGGTGCTGATCGACAGCCAGGCAGTGCGCTCCTGCCAGATGCCGGTGAGCGACGCGCAGGGCAAAATCGTCACCCTGGAAGGGCTCGGCAGCCCGGAGACACCCAGCCCAGTGCAGGCGGCCTTCATCGCGGCACAGGCCGGACAATGCGGCTACTGCAGCAACGGCATGATCATGACCGTCACCGCCCTGCTCGGCCAGGTCAAACATCCCACCGAGGAGGAGGTGCGGGCGGCGCTGGCGGCCAATCTCTGCCGTTGTGGCGCGCATGACCGCATTCTCAAGGCGGCGATGCAGGCGGCAGGAGCGGCGTGAGATGACCCATTTGCGCCGCCGCGGCTTCCTCCAGGCCCTCGCCGGTCTCACCGTCACCTTCGCCCTGCCCCGCCCCGCCACCGCCGGGCTCCGTTCGCGGGCCGGCGATGCGGTGGACGGCTTCCTCGCCATCGCGCCCGACGGCGCGGTGACGGTCTACGCCGGCAAGGTCGATCTCGGCACCGGCGCCCGCATCGCATTGCCACAGATTGTGGCCGACGAACTCGGTGCCGACATCGCGCGCGTCACCCTGGTGGAGGGCGACACCGCTCTCACCCCTGACCAGGGCTCCACCGGCGGCAGCACAGGCATCCCCGTCGGCGCCATGCAGATCCGCCGCGCCGCCGCCACCGCGCGGGAACGCCTGCTGGCCCTCGCCGCCACCCGCCTCGCCCTTCCGGCCAGCGATCTGGAAGCCGTCGACGGCGTGGTGCGCCCACGCAGCGGAGGCGCCAGCGTGGCCTTCGCCGACCTCCTCGCCGACGGCCAGCTCGCCCTCAAGGTGGACCCCGCCGTCAAACTGAAGCCGCCCAACGAGTTCCGCTACATCGGCAAGCCGCTGCGCCGCCCGGACGTGCCGGCGAAAATGACTGGCCGGCACATCTACCTGCAGGATTTTCGCCTCCCCGATATGCTGCACGCCCGGGTAATCCGCCCGCCCGCCGTGGGCGCCGAACTGCTCTCAGTCGATGAGGCCACCATCGCCGCCATCCCCGGCGCCAAGGTGGTGCGCATCAAGAGCTTCCTCGCCGTCGTCGCCCCCGGCGAATGGAACGCCGTGCGCGCCGCACGCGCGCTGGTGACGAAGTGGTCCGAACCACATCGCCTCCCCGGTTCGGACGCGGTCTACGCCTCGGTCCGCGCCGCCGACGTGGCGAGCAGCGAGGTGTTCCGTCAGGTGGCCGAGACCGGCCCGGCGCTCGCCGCCTCCGCCCGGCGGTTCGAGGCGAGCTACCACTGGCCGATCCAGTCCCACGCCACCATGGGCCCTTCCTGCGCGGTGGCCGACGTGCGGGACGGCGCGGCCACGGTCTGGACCTCCTCGCAGGGCACCCACAAGAACCGCGCCATTTTCGCCCGCTTCCTCGGCCTGCCCGCCGATCGGGTGCGTCTGGTCTACATGGACGGCTCCGGCAGCTACGGCACCTCCGGCAATGATGACGCGGCGGCCGACGCGGCCCTGCTCTCCCAGGCGCTCAGCCGGCCGGTGCGGGTGCAATGGTCCCGCCAGGACGAACTGGCGTGGGACCCGAAGGGCCCGCCCCAGGTGCTTGATGTCCGCGCCGGGCTCGATGCCGCCGGCAACGTCACCGCGTGGGAGACCGATGTGCTGGTACCCGCCAACACCGCGGGGCTACCGGGGATTCCCCTGCTCGCGCTCGATGCCGCCGGGATCGCCCAGCCGCAGGGCAGTTCGTCCGGCCAGACCGCCGGCAACGCCGACCCGCCCTATGCCTTCCCCGCCATCAAGGCCACCGTCCGCTGGCTGCGCACCACGCCCCTGCGCACCTCCAACCTCCGCGCCCCTGGCAAGATCGGCAACGTGTTCGCCGTCGAATGCTTCACCGACGAACTCGCCGCCGCCGCCGGGGCCGACCCGCTGGAGTTCCGCCTGCGTGCCCTGCGCGCACCACGCGGCATCGAGGCGCTGCAGCGCGTGGCCACCGCGATGGCCTGGCAGAAGCGCCCCTCCCCCGGCGTGATCGACAGCAAAGCCACCATCCTGCGCGGCCGCGGCATCGCCTATTGCCAGTACAAGCAGGCCGAAAACTTCGTCGCCATGGGTGCCGAGGTCGAGGCCGAGCGCACCACCGGCATCGTCCGCGTCACCCGCATCGTCTGCGCGCATGACTGCGGGCTGATGATCAACCCGGACAACGTCCGCGCCCAGGTGGAGGGCTGCATCCTGCAAACCCTCAGCCGCACCCTGTTCGAGGAAACCCTGTTCGACACCAGCCGCGTCACCAGCACCGATTATGCCAGCTACCCGTTGCTGACCTTCCCCGACGTGCCGAAACTCGACATCATCCTGCTCGACCGCCCCACCGAACGCCCGCTCGGTGCCGGCGAGGCCCCGGCCGCTCCGGTAGCCGCTGCCATCGCCAACGCGATCTTCGATGCCACCGGCCTACGCCTGCGCACCGCGCCCTTCACCCCCGCCCGCGTCAAGGCCGCCTTCGCGGCGACCGCGACGTGATGGGCCGGCTAGGATAACCCCCCGGTCACATACCCCTGGGCGACGTCCTGCGCCTGTCGATCGGCCGGCCGCCCCTCCGGCGGGCCGAAACCACCGCCGCCGGGAAGATCAACCCGCACCCGTCGCCCGGCCGGGATGGCCTGCAACCCCTTCGGCCGAAGGCTCTCCCCGGTATCGAGTGCCACAAGTCCGGGCGCCCCGGGCTCCCCCCCGGCGCGGCCCCGGGCGGGATAGTCTACCCTGTCGAACACCGCGAACAACTCGAACCCGGCCCCATCGCGGGTGCCGACCTCCACCGTCTGCCCAAGCCCGCCGCGCCAACGCCCGGCCCCGCCACTGTCCGGCCGCAGTTCCTTGCGGTGGATCACAATGGGTGCCACCGCTTCGCAGATCTCCACCGGAATGGAGCGGATGCCGCTCGGAAACGCGGTGGCCGACAGCCCATCCCGCGAGGGCCGCGCGCCGCTGCCGCCGGCATTGAAGAACAGGATGTTGAATGGCCCGCGCTCGCCGCGCCCGCGCAGTTGCAATCCCCAGTTCGCCGCGGCGCCCTCGGCCGGGATGAGATCGGGCAGCAATTCGGCGAAGCAGCCCAGTACCAGTTCGGGCAGGAACTGCCCGATGATATGCCGCGCCGCCACCGGCGCTGGCCGCTGCACATTGAGGATGCACCCCGGCGGCGCGACCACCCGCACCGGCAGCAGCGAGCCGTGATTGTTGGGAATTTCGGGCGCAATCGCCGCGCGCACCCCATAACCGACATAGGCCTGGGTATAATTCAGCACCAGGTTGATCCCACGCGGGCTGGCCGGCGAGGTGCCTTCGAGATCCACCAGCAACCCTGTTTCATCGATCACCAGCGTCGCGACCAGGTCCACCGGGGCATCATAGCCATCGATGCGCATATGATTGCGCCACCGCCCATGCGGCAGTGCCGCGATGGCGGCTCGCGTACCTGCCTCGGAGGTGCTGACGATATCGTCGGCGAGCGCCTCGATATGGGCCAGCGCAAATTCATCGAGCATGGCGTTGAGCCGCGCCGCGCTGAACTCGTTGGCCGTGACATAGGAGAGGATATCGCCCTCGATTTCATCGGGCGTGCGCACATTGGCCCGTATCAACCGCATCAGATGCGCATCCACCACGCCCCCGCGCGCCAGCGGCATGATCGGGATATAGAGCCCCTCCTCATGCACCGACCGTGCATCGGGCCCCATGCCGAGCCCGCCGATATCCACCTGATGGCAGGTGCAGGCAAAGAACCCGATCAGCACGCCACGCCGAAACACCGGTGAAAACACCGTGATATCATGCAGATGGCCCGAGGCCAGCCACGGATCATTGGTGAGATAGTGATCGCCCTCCGCCATCCCCGCGGCGGGAAACGCATTGAGGAAATGCCGCGCCGCGATGGCGGTGCAGTTCACATGGCCGGGCGTGCCGGTGCGGGCCTGCGCCAGCATGCGGCCGTGCCGGTCGAACACCGCGGCCGAAAGATCGCCGGCCTCACGCACGGTGGCGCTGAAGGCCGTCTTCATCAGCGTCTTGGCCTGCTCCTCCACCACCGCGATGAGCCGGCTCCACAGGATCTGCCGGGCCAGACGATCCGCGCTCATGCCGCCCTCGCCAACACGATATGGCCGCCCGGCACCAGCCGCGCCTGCCAGCCTTCAGGCACGATGATGGTGGTGCCGGTATCGACCAGCATGGCCGGCCCCGGCCTCACCTCCCCCTCCACCAGCCCGGCCCGCCGCGAGGGCGCCGCCGGAACTGCCCGGTCCAGCACGATCTCGCTGCGGGCAGACCAGGCCAGCACCTCCACCGGCACGGCGAGGTTACGCCGGTAGAGCGCGTGATAGGCGGCGGCAAAGGCGGCGCTGAGCCGGCCGGCCGCATCGGACGCCGCGAGGTCATCCGGCGCGATATCGACGGCGATCTCCGAGCCCTGCCCGCGATAGCGCATCTGCGCGGTCAACCGCGTGCGCGCCGCCGCGCTCTCCCCCGCCGCCGCGAGATCGGCCAGGGTCTGCGCGATCAACGCGGTGACCGTCCGCCGTGTTGCCGCCAGGTCCCCGCCATCGAGCGGCTGCGGCCAGGACAGCGCCCGCTCGAACGCCATCGGTGCGCGCAGGAATCCCACCGCCGAGCCCACCCCGGCATCGCGCGGGATCACGATGGTGCCGATCCCCAGCACCCGCGCCAGGTCGGCTGCATGCAACCCGCCGCCGCCGCCAATGGCAATCAGCACCCGGCCGGACAGTGACCGATCAGCGTCGATGGCATGCTCGCGCGCCGCGTTGGCCATGTTCTCGTTGATCATCGCCAGGATGAAACGCGCGGCCTCGCTGCCACTCACCGCAAGCGGCGCGGCGATGTGCGCCGCAACGGCCTCGCGCGCCGCGTCCACATGCAGCGGGATCGAGCCGTCGGCGAAATTTGCCGGATCAAGCCGCCCGGCCAGCAGATTGGCGTCCGTCACTGTCGGTTCGGTACCACCCAGTCCATAGCACGCCGGCCCAGGCCGCGAGCCCGCGCTGCGCGGCCCCACCTGCAACCGCCCGAGCGGATCGATGCGCGCCAGCGACCCGCCCCCAGCGCCGATTTCACACAACTCCACCACCGGCAGCCGCAGCGGCAACCCGCTGCCGGCGCGGAAGCGGTTGACCCGCCCCACCTCCATGCTGCGCGCCATCTGCGGGCTGAAATCATCGATGAAGCACAGCTTGGCCGTCGTCCCGCCGACATCGAGCAGCAACGTCCGCTCCAACCCCAATTCAGCCGCAACGGCGGCGGCGAAAATACTGCCGCCCGCGGGTCCGGATTCCAGCAGCCGCACCGGATACCGCATCGCGGTGCCCACGTCGCACAGCCCGCCGTTGGACTGGATCAGCAACAACGGCGCGGCGATCCCCCGCGTCCGCAACCCGTCACGCAGAACCGCGAGATACCCCGCCATCAATGGCTGCACCGCGGCGTTGGCCACCACGGTGGAGAACCGCTCATACTCGCGAATTTCCGGCGCCACGTCCGAACTCAGCGAAATCGGCACCCCCGGCAGCAGCCCGGCCAGGATGGCACCCGCGCGGGCTTCATGGGCCGGATTGCGGTACGAATGCAGGAACCCGATACCAACCGATTCCACCCCCGCCGCCCGTATCTGCTCGGCCACATCAGCCAGCCCAGCCTCGTCGAGCGGCGTCAGCACCGCCCCATCGGCGGCGATGCGCTCACGAACGGTGAACCGCAGGTTGCGCGGCACCAGCGGCGGGGTGCGGTCGATCAGCAGGTCATACTGGTCATAGCGATGCTCGCTGGCCATTTCGAGCGTGTCGCGAAACCCCTCGGTGGTGAGGAACCCCACCCGGGCGATGCGCCGCTCGATCACCGCGTTGGTGGCCAGCGTGGTGCCGTGGATCACCGCGGCGATGTCGTCCGGCGCCACGCCCATGGTGGCGATGATGCGATCGATGCCGTCAAGCACGGCGCGGGCCGGCGCATCGGTGCTGGTCAGCAGCTTGAAGGTCATCCGCCCGGCGGCGCCCTCCACCACGAAATCGGTAAATGTGCCCCCGATATCGACGGCGATCCGTACTGCGTCCATCCCCTCATGCGACCACGCGGCCGCCGGGCTGTAAACCCCGATCAGCCGCCCCAATGCCGCGAAATCGCCGCTGCCGCCCGCGCCGCGCTCGCGCAGGCGCCGCCCAGCAGCGGAGCCGCGAGATAGTCCCCTGCCAGATACACCCGCCGCGCCGCCGCCTCCTGCCAGGCCCGGTACCGCGCGAGATGCCCGAGATAGCCGGGATATGGCACCGGCAACTTGTGGGTGATGCGCTGCTCGCTGTGCCCGATCTCCCGCGCATCGAGGTCGGGGAACAGCCGCCGCACGGCATCACGGATCATCGGCTCCATCGGGCCATCCTGGCGGGAGGCCTCCGGGGTAAGCTGGCAATACAACTGGGCATGCGGCCGCCCGCCGGCCGCCATCTGCTGATAGGTCGACAGCACCGGGGACTCGGCCAGGGTGAGAAACCGCATCGCCGGCGCCACTTCGCCCGCGATGGCATAGTGAACGATGCCCAGCCGGTTGTACCGCACCGCGCCGAGAAACGCCGCCTGCTCGGGCGCCGGATCGGCCAGCAGCCCCGCCACGGCCGCGCCGGGCACCGCGAGCACCACCACATCGGCCGCCAACGTGCCGCCATCCGCCAGCGTCACGCCGCACCCATCGGCGCCCGCCACGACACGAGTCACCGCACATCCGCAGCGCACACCCAACCGCGCCGCCAACTCCGCCGTCAGCCGCCCCATGCCGCCCGCCAGCACATGCACATCCCGCCGCCCCAGCATCGGCACCAGCGTGGCAAGCAGGAACGCGGCCGAGATCTCCTCCGCGTTCCATGACCGCGTGCCGCGAAACACCGGATCGATCAGCCGCGCCCGCAGCCGTGGCCCCAACTCCCGATCCGCCCAGGCCGCCAGCGTCTCGCCATCCCAGGCCAGCGCCGACAGCAGATCGTCCGGATCAACCCGCCCCCGCAGCCGCCATAGTCGCCACGACAATGCGAGCAGCCGGAGCCGGTCGCCCATCGTCAGCCCCGGCATCCGCAGCGTCGCCACCCCGGGCATCAGGCCGATGCGCATGTCCACGCCATCGATCCGGCAGCTTGCCGCCAGGTCGCGCACCGGGATCAATGCATTGCGCAGGCCGAGTTCGGCGATGAGATCATAGAGCGGGCCGCCGAAGGGATAGATCAGGCGGGCGCCGGTGTTGAACACGATATCCCCGTCTTGCGCTTCCGCCATCCGCCCACCCGGCGCGGCCGATGCCTCCAGCACCGTCACCGAGTACCCCGCCGCGCGCAGCCGCCACGCCGCGGTGAGCCCGGCGATGCCGGCGCCGACAACGATGACGCTGGTCACGACGGGCGGGTCGCTTCGGCCGGGATCACCACCTCGATCACCGACGGGCCGGACGCCGCAAACGCACGCTCGAAGGCCGGCGCGAACTCGGCCGTCGCCGTCACCCGCTCGCCATGGGCGCCAAAAGCCTCCGCGTAGGCCCTGAAATCCGGGTTCGCCAGATCCGTCCCGGTGGCACGCCCGAACTGCCGCAACTGCGTCAGCCGGATCGCCCCGTAGCTCGCGTTGTTGAGCACGATGGTCACGACGGGTACCCCGAGTTGCACGGCGGTGGCCAATTCCTCGCCATGCATCATGAAGCAGCCATCCCCCGCCAACGCCACCGCCCGCCGCCCGGGACACGCCAGCGCCGCCCCGATCGCGGCCGGCAGCCCATACCCCATCGCCCCGCTCTTCGGCCCCAGCAGCGTGCCACGCCGGCGATGCGGCAGAAACCGCTGCGCCCACAGCGCGTAGGCCCCGGCTCCCACGGTGATGATGGCATCATCCTCCAGCCGCCCGCGCAGCCAGCCGTAGATGGCGGGCAGATCAACCGGACCAGGACAGGCAATCCCCCGCGTCCACGCCTCGCGCTCCCGCCGCGCCGCCTGCGTCCACGCCCCCCAGCGGGGGGAAATCGGCGCCAGCCCGGCCAACGCCGTGGCCATCGCCGGCGCCCCCGCCTGCACCGCCACATCGGCCTGATATACCCGGTTCAACTCGTCGCCATCGGCATGGGCATGGATCAGACACTGCACCGGCCGCGGCGCCCGCAGCAGCGTGAACCCGCGAAACTGCCCGCCGATGGTGTTCAACTCGCCCAGCCGCGCCCCCACCACCAGCAGCAGGTCACTCGCCGCCACCCGGTCGCGCAGCGCGGGATCGATGCCGATGCCGATCTCGCCCACAAACCGCGGATCGGCGTTGTCGAACAAATCCCGCCGCCGATATGCCGTCGCCACCGGCAAGTCGAACCGCGCTGCGAAATCCGCGATCTTCGCGCAGGCGTCATCCGTCCAGTCGGACCCACCCAACACCAGCATCGGTCGCTCGGCAGCGGCCAGCCGCGCCGCAATCGCCGCCAGCGCCCCCGCATCAGGCATCGGCGCCAACCGGGCCGGCAGCCCAAGATCGGCCGCATCGGTCGCCGCCTCCGCCACATCCTCGGGGATGATCAGCACCACCGGCCCATGCCGCCCGGACAGCGCAACGTGCAACGCGCGGGACATCGTCTCCGCGATATGGTCCGCGCTGGTGATGGTGGCGACCAGCTTCGCGATCGGCGCGAACACCCGCGCCAGCGCGTCATCCAGGAATGCCTCCCGCCCGGCGTTGCCCTGCGCCGCCTGCCCGATGATCAGCACCAGCGGCACCGCGTCGGTCGCCGCCGTATGCAGCGCCAGGCACGTATTGAGCGCCCCGGGCGCCCGCGCCGCCAGGCACACGATCGGCCCGCCGCCGGCCCGCGCCGCGCCGCTGGCCATGAACGCCATCCCGCCCTCATGGCGCGCGCTCACCAGCGCGGTGCCCGGATGCCGCGTCGCCAGCGCGTCCAGAATATCCAGTATCCCCTCGCCCGGCACATGAAACACCGGCCCAGGACACAGCGAGGCAATCAGATCGGCAACGACATCGGCGCCACGGCGCATCGGCGAGTTCCTTGACAGAATGCGGCTTGACCCCCCGGGGGCCGCGCTCGACACTCGCACCCTATTCGAGCGGGCAGCAACAGGCGGAATGCGATGAGCGCGACACGGCGGACGATCCTGGCGGCGGGCATGGCGACCGTCCTGGCGCCTACAATGGCCACCGCCGCCCCGCGCCGCGGCGGCACCCTGGTGATGACCATCATCCCCGAGCCGAGCAGCATGATCAGCGCCTTCAACACCGCGGCACCGCTCACCGTGGTGTCCCCCAAGATGGTTGAGGGCCTGCTGACCTACGATGCGGACCTCGCTCCCCGCCCCCATCTCGCCACCGCCTGGACCATCGCGCCCGACGGCCTCACCGTGACCTTCAAGCTGCGCACCGGGGTGAAATGGCATGACGGCAAGGACTTCACCTCGGCGGACGTGGCGTTCTCGCTGTTCAACCTGCTGAAGAAGTTCCACCCTCGCGGCCGCGCCACCTTCGCGGCGCTCGAAGCCGTCGAAACCCCGGACCCCGCCACCGCCGTGCTCCGCCTCTCCCGACCGGCGCCCGCGATGATGAGCGCGCTGTCCGGCTCCGAATCCCCGATCCTACCCAAGCACCTCTACGAAACCGGTGACCCGCTGGCCAACCCGGCCAACAACGCCCCGGTCGGCACCGGCCCGTTCCGCTTCGTTACCTGGAAACGCGGCGATGCCATAACCCTGGAACGCAACCCCGAGTACTGGGACACCGGCAAGCCCTACCTCGACCG
>CAIMWH010000033.1 GCA_903845065.1 uncultured Rhodospirillales bacterium
CCGAAGCGATTGGCTGAACGCCTACACTTATTCCGGATATGGCTCTAGCTCTCGGCGCGCTGGTGAAATCCGTCGCATCTATGAGGACAGCGCGCCGCCGATTAGCTCGGCCATGAAGCCGTCGGCGCGCGCTTTCTTGACCGAGGTCGTTGGAATCGTGAGGTCTGCTGTGGATAAGGCGGGCGGACACTTCGAGATTCCGAAGGCCAACTAAGGCAACTCGACGAATGGCGGGCGTATGAATGCGGTCGAAGACATGCGGGGCGGCCGAAGCCACCCCGCATGTCGACAGTCACTCGGCCGCGACCATGTGAGCCGGCTCTTCGTCGGCGTCGGCGGGCGCTTCGTCCTCGTCACCCGCGAGGAAGTCCGGCAGCGCCTCGGACTCGCCGGTCGACTCGTCGGCGACAGGTGCGACATCGACGAGACGCAGCGGCTCCGGCAGCCAGCCAGTGCCGGCAAGCAGCCGTTCGGCCTCTTTGGCCATGTCGGTCTTCTTGAGGTGGTCGATGAGCTGCGCCGACTGCTCGCCCTTGGCCTCGCGCACGGCTTCGAGGATGCGCGCCTTCGGAACCCGGCCGAGATAGTTATCGACGGTCGGCGCCCAGCCGGCGGCGGCCAGGTCGAGATTGACGGTCCGGGCGAGCTGGTCGCCATGCGCGAAAGCGTCCGGACGCCGGTTCCACGGCTCCTTCACGACATTGACGGTGAGCGAGGCGCAGTGGGCCAACAGCGCCGCTCGGCTGTCGCTGTCGAACGCCGCCAGCGTGTCCCACAAAGCCGCCGGCGCTTCCGGCAACTGCGTGGCCCATTGCGCATGCCGTGCGTCGATCGCCTTGGCCGAAGCCGTCTCCGCCAACCCCGGCGCCTGCGCGCTGAAGCCGGAGTGCTTCGCCGTGATCTCCAGGCAGGTGTTCGAGGCATAGCGGTAGAAAGCGTTGAGGCAGAGGGCGTGCAGCACCGCCTGGAAGGCGATGTGTGGATCGTTCGCCAGCGCATCCCGCAACGCTAGCGTGCGATGGGCGGTCAACTCGGTCACCAGCCGATCCGAAAGCGGACGGATGGTCTCGTCCTCCTCCGGCGTGTCGATCTCGGAACCCGTCGGCGCACCGCCGATGGTGATGACGGCCCGTTGGATGGCCCCGCTGGCGGTGGCGGCGGTCTCCGGCGCATCACCATCGCCGCCCTGGACCGGCTCGACCGGCGCTTCGTCCTCGGGGCGGACGAAGCCGCGTTCGATGTGCAGCGCCCCCTCGTTGTCGATGCTGACGAAGATGCCCGCGCGAGCGATCTCGGCCGGATCGTAACGGACCGGCCGGTTCTCGAACACCGCGATGGCGGTCTCGATCTCGCCGAGGCGCTGATCGACCTCGTCGGGCAACTCGTCGGCTTGCGCGTATTGCTCCTCAAGCGCGTCCTGTTCGGCCTTCAGTGCGGCGAAACTGGCGTCCTCCTCTTCGCTGAGATCGACCGTCTCGCCGGTGAGGCGGCGCAGACCGGCGGCGTGGCCATAGGGGAAGTCGGTGGCGACCGCGATCCAATTCCAGCCCTCGGCCCGCAGCGTTTCGGCCTCGGCCTGGAGCTTCTCGATGACCAGCCGATCGAGCAACGCCGGATCCTGGAGCCAGCCGCCATCGTCATGCTGGAAGAGGTCGCGCATGACCACGCCGCTGGCGGCTTCGTAGATGTCCACGCCGACGAACCGCGCGCGCCGGTCCGACGCCCGGACCGCGCCCTCGGTGAGCTGGCGGCGGATCAGATACGACTCCTTGTTGTAGGAGCGCGATACGGCGTCCCAGACCTGTTCCTGGCGAGCGTGGTCGTTGGTGACGGTGAACGCCATCAACTGCTCCAGCGTC
>CAIMWH010000034.1 GCA_903845065.1 uncultured Rhodospirillales bacterium
CTGGCAAGGTCACGGTTAGCCCCTCCCTCTCAGGTAGAGCATTCCTTGCCTAAGTGGCTGAGGTCCAGGGGCTCGGCCCCTGGTGGGGTCGAGGGGCAAAGCCCCCGCCTTCCTTCCTCCGGCCCCCCGCGCCCGAGGCCCGGGTTCAGGCGAAGGCGTAGGCGTCCATGCGCAGCATGCCGTAGGTGCAGCTCGCGTGGATGCGGCTTGACTTGGCATTATCCCCTGCCGCGCCCATCGCCACGAACAGCGGCAGCAGATGTTCCTCGGTCGGATGCTCGTCGGCCGCGAACGGCGCCTTGGTGCGATAGGTCAGCAGGTCGCAGCGGCGGCTTTCGGCCAATGCGGTATCCATCCACTCCGAGAACGCATGTGTCCGCGGGTCTTCCGGCGCGTCGATCGCCTGGCCGCGAAACCGCCGCAGATCATGCGTCCAACTGCCGGACCCGATGATCAGCACGCCCTCGTCGCGCAGCGGCGCCAGCGCCTGGCCGAGCTGATAGTGGTGCGCCGGCCCAAGATAGCTCTGCACCGAAACCTGCAGCACTGGGATATCGGCATCCGGATAGGCCAGGAACAGCGGCACCCAGGCGCCATGGTCCAGTCCGCGGGCATGGTCCACCGTGCTCTGCAACCCGGCCGCGCACAGCAGATCGCTGACATGCTCGGCCAGCGCCGGATCGCCCGGCGGATTGTAGGACAGTTCATAGAGCGCGCGCGGAAACCCGCGGAAGTCATAGATGGTTTCGTTGCGCGCCACCGCGTTCACGGCGGGCGCCCGGGTTTCCCAGTGCGCCGAGGCGACCAGGATGGCTTTCGGCCGCGCGATGGTCTGCCCGAACCCGCGCAGGAAATCCCGCGCGGGCGCTTCGGTCAGGGCCAACATCGGCGAGCCGTGGCTGATGAACAGGCTCGGCAACATGGCAATCTCTCCTTCAGGCCGCCGCAGTTTGCGACCGGCCCAGCTTCAATGCAAAGGCGCCGTTACCCATCAGCGAAAGCGCCACCAGCGCCATCGCCCACACCGCCGGATATTCCCAGCCGCCGCCCTTGTTGGAGAAGCCGAACCCGTTGGCGCCATGCACCGTCACGATGGTGCCGATCAGCAGTGCGGCCTGCGCCAGCGCCACGTAGCGGGTGAACACGCCGGCCATCAGCGCCAGGCCGCCACCGGCCTCGATCAGGATGGTCAGATACGCCAGCGGCGCCGGCAGCCCCAGGCTGGCGAAGAAGCCCACCGTACCGGCCGGCGTGAACACAAAAATCTTCACCAGCCCATGGAACAGGATCAGTGCGCCGAGCGTGATGCGCAGCATGGCAACGCCGTAGTCGCGATTGTCGTTCATCGAATTTTCCCTCAATGCCGGACCATCCGGCGATGGCGCAGAGATAACCCCTCGATTTCCGCAGTGCATCGCCCTACCATCGCAGCATCACTCTGCGGAAACGCATACATGCTCGATTGGGATGACCTCCACTCCTTCCTCGCCGTCGCCCGCCACGGCTCCCTCTCCGCCGCCGCCCGCGCCCTCGGCGTCCAGCAAACCACCATGGGCCGCCGCCTCGCCGGCCTCGAATCCCGCGCCGGCGTCCGCCTCCTGCAAAAAACCCCGCGCGGCTACACCCTCACCCCCGCCGGCGAGGCCATCCTCGGCAACGTCGAGCGCATCGAGAGCGAAACCCTCGCCATCGAGCGCCGCATCACCGGCCGCGACGCCCGCCTCGAAGGTACCGTCCGCCTCACCACGGTGGAAACCCTCGCCGTCGAAATCATCGTCCCCGCCTTGCCTGCCCTGCGCCGCCGCCACCCCGGCATCACGCTGGAAATCGCCGCCGGCACCCGCGTCATGAGCCTCACCATGCGCGAAGCCGACATCGCGCTCCGCTTCGGCCGCCTCCGCCAGAACGACCTCGCCGTGCGCAAGGTGGCCGACCTCTCCTTCGCCCTCTACGCCGCCCCCGCCTACCTCGAATCCCACCCGTTCGACCCCACCGCCGGCGGCGAAGGCCACTGGCTCGTCCTCAACGAGCCCGACCTGATGGAACTCCCCGAGATGGCCTGGTTCGCCGCCACCCTCCCCAAAGCCCGCCCCCCCCTACGCAACAAAGCCCGCCCCGCCCAACCCGCGGCAGCCCAGCACGGC
>CAIMWH010000035.1 GCA_903845065.1 uncultured Rhodospirillales bacterium
AACCCCATCCGCTTCGTCAACAAGGCCCCCGAGCCACCCCAAATGCCCACCGCCGTCTGGATCAACCCGCCAGCGCAGAAGCTCAAAGTCAAAGCCTAATCTCGACGACCGGCTGTCTCATTATTGTTGACACGTTCCGCCATCTCACCTTTGCCGCCGGACTGACTGCCGCCGTCCTGTTTGCTCCCGCGGCGAGCCATGCCTCGGTTGTCACCGCCACGCTGTCGGCGCTGTATTTCAAGGTTGCCGCCAGCGGCGATCCCGATTTCTCCGTCAGCACCACGCCCAATGTGCTGGCCGGCAGCAGCCTTGGCCCCAACGGTTTCCCGGTGGCCAGCACGCCCTACGGTGTCAACGATGTCGATGCGACCACCCATGAGTTGACCTGGTGGAGCCCCACCTTGAACAGCCATGTCATCGCCACCGGTACCGGCACCATCGTGCTGCCGTACTCGAGCAACATGTATGCGCCCGACAGCACCGGCAGCAATGACAACTCGTTCTACGAGACCGCGTATTTCGTTGGTGACTTCACCCTCGGCACCTCCGCCGTGGTGTCCTTCACCCTCGGGTCGGACGATGACTCGTTCATCTATGTCGACGGCAACCTGATCGGCCAGAACCCCGGTGTTCACGCGGTCAGCACCGTGTCCTTCAGTTCCCCCACGCTGACCGCCGGCGCCCACGAGGTGAAGGTGTTCTACGACGATCGCCAGCACACGGGTGCCTCGCTGTCCCTCAACCTGACCTCGACCGGCGTGATCATCACCCCGACCGGTGTGCCGGAGCCGGCCAGCATGGCCATCCTCGGTGCCGGCCTCGCGGCCCTCGGCGCCGCCCGTCGCAAGCGTCGCTGATCGGGCGCCACCGCACTTCGGGCGAGGCTTTCCCCAATGCCCCCATGATGGCCAGATCGGCCGTCATGGGGGCATTGCCGTTTCGGGGTGGCGGCGGATTGCGATGCACGGTCGATATAAGGTGTTGTACACACTGCATTACGGAACAATCCGAACGCGGAGTCAGGTTTCTTTACATCCGCCTTCAATTCGAATTTTGATTAAATCTTAACCGATTGATTTGGCTGCCCCGCCCGCAGTGGCACGCAACTTGCTCAAATCTGCGTGTGGAGACACCCAGCCGTTCCCACGCGGTGTTACATGGGGAATTTTAAAATGAAGAAAATCTTACTCGCTGCCGGATTGACCGCCACGACTATTTTCATCCCACTCAAGAGCCACGCCGCCACTGTCAACGCCACGTTGTCCGCCTCGTATTTCGAGGTTGCCAACAACACCGACCCTGACTTTTCGACATCCTCGACGCCGCATGTCCTTGTCGGCAGCACCCTGGGGCCCAACGGCTTCCCGGTGGCCGCCGCCCCGTTCGGCGTCAATGACGTGAACCCGGTGACCAACGAACTCACCTGGTGGAGCCCGGCGCTCAACAGCCACGTTGTCGCCACCGCCACCGGCACGATCTCGTTGCCCTATTCGAGCAACATGTTCGCGCCCAACAGCACCGGCACCAACAACAGCAACTTCTACGAGACGGCGTTCTTCACGGGCAATTTCTCGCTCGCGGCCGCCACCACCGTCGCCTTCGCCCTCGGCTCCGACGATGACTCGTTCATCTACATCGACGGCACCCTGATCGGGCAGAACCCGGGCGTTCACGCGATTTCCACCGTCAACTTCTCCTCCGGACTGCTGGCCGCCGGCGACCACCAGGTGGAGGTGTTCTATGATGATCGTCAGCATGTCGCCGCCTCCCTGTCGCTCGACCTGGTCTCGACGGATGTGATCATCAGCGTTGTCGACACGCCCGAACCCGCCAGCATGCTCCTCCTCGGGGCCGGCCTTGCGGGCCTTGCCGCCGCCCGCCGCAAGCGGGCATAGCCGCCACAGCCTTGCGAACCGTGCCTCCGTGATGGCATCACCAGCCATCACGGAGGACACAACCAGATGAACACGCTGTTTTCTCTCGCGGGCAAAGTCGCCCTCGTCACCGGCTCCTCCCGTGGCCTCGGCCTCGCCATGGCAACCGGCCTTGCCGAAGCAGGCGCCACCGTCATCCTCAATGCGCCAGACGCCGAAGCGCTCGTTGCCCCCGTCGCCGCCCTGCGCGCCGCCGGCCACCAGGCCGACGCCGCCGCGTTTGACGTCACCGACATCCCCACCATGCAAGCCGCCATCCAGGCCGCCGCCGCCCGCCACGGCCATCTCGATATCCTGATGGCCAACGCCGGCACCCACGGAGCCGCCAAAATCGGCGAGTGGACCGAGGCCGACTGGGACCGCGTACTCGATTGCAACCTCAAGGGCGCGTTCTTCGCCGCCCAGGAAGCCGCCACGCTCATGATCGCCCAGGGCACCGGGGGGCGCATCATCCTCACCGGCTCGATGACCGGGACCCGCGGGCGCCCCACCATCCATGGCTATGCCGCCTCCAAGGGGGCCGTGGGCTCGATCGCGCGGACGCTGGCCAATGAGCTTGGCCCGCACGGGATCACGGTGAACGCCCTCGCGCCTGGCTACTTCGAGACCGAACTGACCACCATCCTGCGCCGCGATACGGAGTTCGTCGCCCGCATGTCCGCCCGTATCCCGCTGCGCCGCTGGGGGCAGCCGCAGGACCTCGCGGGCATCGCGGTGTTTCTGGCCTCCGCCGCGGGGGCGTATATCACCGGGCAGGAGCTTTATGTGGATGGCGGGTTGGCGACCGCGATCTGAGAGGGGGTGGCGAGAGGCAAGCGAGGGCGTTCTTTTTTGAAAAAAAAGAACCAAAAAACTTTTCTCCGATGGCTACGCCGCTCTCCCGGGGAAGGGGCGAAACCAATGGATAGAAAGTTTTTGCTTCTTTTTTCAAAAAGAAGCGCTTGCTTCCCGGCCTTTGCCCCTCCCAAGCGACAGGCTTGCAAACCACGCCCGCTCGCGTAGCTTCCGCCGATCATTCCCCGGAGATTCTCATGCGCCGCCTGCCCCGTATTATCGCTCTCGCCGCCGCCGCCACCCTTGCCGCCATGCCGTTTGCGCAGGCGAAGGACTGGAAGAAGGTGACCATCGCCACCGAGGGGGCCTTCATGCCGTATAACGGGCATGACGCGAGCGGCAAGCTGATCGGCTTCGAGATCGATCTTGCCAATGACCTCTGCGCCCGCATGAAGGTCACCTGCGAAATCGTCGCGCAGGATTGGGACGGCATCATTCCCGGGCTTAACGCCGGCAAGTATGACGCCATCATGGCCGGCATGAGCATCACGCCCAAGCGCATGGAAGTGATCAACTTCTCCCGCTCCTACACCCAGTCCCCCACCAGCCTCGCGGTGCTGTCGGACAGCAAGCTGGCGGCGCTGCCGGTGTCGCGCGTTTCGCTGGACGACAAGGCCGCCACCGACGCCGCCATCGCCGCCCTCACCCCGATGCTGAAGGGCAAGATCGTCGGTGCGCAGGTTTCGACCATCCAGGCCGACATGCTGAAGACCTACTTCTCCGGCGTCGCCGAACTGCGCACCTACAAGACCTCCGAGGAGCATGACCTCGATCTCACCGCCGGGCGCGTCGATGCGGTGCTCGACTCCTCGTCCTACCTGATTGCCGCCATTGCCAAGCCGGGCGGCGAGAAGATGAAGATGGTCGGGCCGCTGTTCACCGGCGGACTGCTCGGCAAGGGCACCGGCGTTGGCCTGCGCAAGGCCGATACGGAGCTGCAGGCGATGTTCGACAAGGCGATCGCCGAAGCCATGGCCGATGGCAGCATGAAGAAGCTCGCCATCCAGTGGTTCAAGACCGACGTGACCCCGGCCAACTGATCATCGCCTGACGTTCCGGCGTGGACCTCTCCGCCTACTTCCACCTCATCGGCTTCAATGGCGGCTGGGGTTTGCAACTGGTCCGCGCCGGATTGATGACGCTTGCCGTGTCCATCGCGGCGTTCGGCTTCGGCCTGGTGTGCGGCACGTTTGGCGCCTGGGCGAAGCTTTCGGGCGGGCGGGCAGTCCGGGGGGCGGCGGATTTCTACACCACGGTGATCCGCGGCATTCCCGATCTGCTGGTGATCTACCTGTTCTACTTCGGTGGCAGCCAGGTGCTCACCTCCCTCGGCCATGCGTTCGGGGCCGAGGGGTTCTTTGGACTCAACGGCTTCATGGTGGGCATGCTCGCGGTCGGGATTGTGTCCGGCGCCTACCAGACCGAGGTGCTGCGTGCCGGCTACCTCGCGGTGCCCAAGGGTGAGATCGAGGCGGCCCGCGCCGTGGGCATGGGCAGGATGTTGATGTTGCGGCGCATCATCGTGCCCCGGGTGTTGCGGTTCGCGCTGCCTGGCATGGGCAATGTGTGGCAGCAGGTGCTGAAGGAATCGACGCTGATCTCCGTCACCGGACTGGTGGAGATCATGCGGCAGATCCACATCGGCGCCGGGTCCACCCGTCGGCCGTTCGAGTTCTATATTACCGGGTTGCTGCTTTATCTGCTGCTCACTACTGTTTCGGGCGCGTTGTTCCGGCTGACCGAAACCTGGTCCCTGCGCGGCGAGCGGCGCGGGGCGGGCTGAGCGATGGATTTCGACTTCCTCTCCGATACCATGGGCAAATTGCTCGCCGGCGTGCCGATGACGCTGGAACTGGCGCTCATCTCCACCACCGCCGGCGCGGTGCTGGCCGTGCTGCTGGCCGTTGCGCGGGCCGCTTTCGTGCCGGCTGCCTGGTTCGTCCGCGGGTATGTGTATGTGCTGCGCGGCACGCCGCTGCTGTTGCAGATCTTCCTGATCTACTACGGGCTCGGCCAGTTCGCCTGGGTGCGCGATACCATCCTGTGGCCGTTCCTGCGGCAGCCCTACTGGTGCGCCATCCTCGCGCTGACCATCAATACCGCGGCCTATGGTGCTGAAATCATTCGTGGCGGGCTGCAATCGGTGCCGGCCGGGGCGGTGGAGGCCGGGCGTGCGGCCGGGATGCCGCGCCTGCTGCTGTATCGGCGCATCATCCTGCCCATCGCGATCCGCCAGGCGTTGCCGGCCTATGGCAATGAAATCATCACCATGGTGAAGGCCACGTCGCTGGCCTCCATTGTCACCCTGATGGAACTCAGCGGTATCGCCTATTCCATTATTTCCGAGACCTACCGTGCGCTTGAGGTTTTCCTCTGCGCCGGCACGATCTACCTCGTCATTACCTTCGTCCTCACCCGCGCCGTCGCCGGTGTCGAGACCTGGCTCAACCCCCATCTGCGGGCATCGCGCACATGACGCCGACCATCGCCCTTTCCGGCATCCACAAGCGTTTCGGCGCCAACGAGGTGCTGAAAGGCGTCTCTCTCGAAGCCCGCGAGGGGGAGGTGATCTCCATCATCGGGGCCAGCGGGTCCGGCAAGTCCACCCTGCTGCGCTGCATCCCCCTGCTGGAGACGCCCGAGGCCGGCAGTATCGCCATCGGCGGTGAAACCGTGCGCATGCGCAGCAAGGGCGGCCGCGCGGCGCCCGCCGATGCCCACCAGGTGAACCGCCTGCGCGCCTCGCTCGGGTTCGTGTTCCAGAACTTCAATCTCTGGGCCCATATGACGGTGCTGCAGAACGTCATCGAGGCCCCTGTTCATGTGCAGAAGCGCCCGCGCGCCGAGGCCATCGCGGAGGCGGAGGCGCTGCTCGAAAAGGTCGGCCTCGCCGAAAAGCGCGATGCCTATCCGGCCCAACTCTCGGGTGGGCAGCAGCAACGCACGGCGATCGCGCGCGCCCTGGCCATGCGGCCGCGGGCGCTGCTGTTCGACGAACCCACCTCGGCGCTCGATCCCGAACTGGTCGGCGAAGTGCTGCGGGTGATCCGGGACCTTGCGGCCGAGGGGCGCACGATGCTGATCGTGACCCATGAAATGGCGTTTGCCGCGGATGTCTCCACCCGTGCGATCTTTCTGCATGACGGGCAGATCGAGGAACAAGGCCCCCCGGCGCGGATATTCAATGCGCCGACTTCGGATCGGACGCGGGCTTTTATTGCTCGGCATCTGAATAGGTAGGTTAGGTAAGGGGTTCTTTTTTGAAAAAAAGAACCAAAAAACTTTTATCCGTTGGCTTCGCCTCTCTACCTGTGGAGGGGCGAAGCTATTGGATAGTAAGTTTTTGCTTCTTTTTTCAAAAAGAAGCGCTTCCTTTTCTACAGCCTATTCAAACTCAAAATCCCCTCCCCATCATCCATCCCCGCCACAATCCGCTTGCCAATCAAGTCCCGCAGCGTCTCGCTCGCCCCGCCGCCCAGCGTTCCGTAGCGTGCGCCGCGGTAGAAGCGGGACACCGGGAAAGCATCCGTGAAGCCATAGCCGCCGTGCATCTGCACCGCGTCCGACGTCACCTTCAGCGCCATCTCGTTGCAGAACACCTTTGCCGTCGCCGCCATGAACGGATCTGGGAACGGGTTGGCGGTGGCGCAGGCGCGGTAGAGCAGGCCCCGCGCGGCCTCGATCTGCATGTACATATCGGCCAGTTTCCACTGCTGGCCCTGGAAATCCGCGATGCGCTTGCCGAATACCGTGCGTGCGCGGGTGTATCTCACCGCCTCGTCGAACGCGCCTTCGGCCAGGCCGAGGGAAATGGCGGGGTTGAGGCAGCGCTGGGTGTTGAAGGCGTTGAGGAGTTTGCGAAAGCCGTCCTCGCGGATGGCGAGGTTTTCCAGCGGCAGTTCGCAGTTCTCGAAGCGGATCTCGGCCAGGTTTTCGCCGCCCATGGTGTGGTAGCGCGCGGCCACCGAGAAGCCGGGCGTGTCGCGCTCGACCAGGACGCAGCCGATGCCTTCGCGGCCTGGTTTGCGGTCGATCCGCGCGAAGACCACGAAGGCGGCGGCTTCGTCGGCGCGGCTGATGAGGGTTTTGACGCCGTTCAGCACCAGGCGATCGGGGCGCACCTCCACCGCGGTGCGGTAGGCCGCGACGTCCGTCCCGGCGTCCGGCTCGGTCATGCAGATGGCGAGGATGGCGTCGCCCGAGACCACGCGCGGCAGTATCCGCCGGCGGAAGCCTTCGGGGGCGTAGTGGGTCAGGATGCGCGTCTGCACGCCGACCTCGCCGAGCACCGCCATTGCGGTCGGGTAGCAGACCTTGGCGATCTCCTCGAGCACCAGGGCGGTGTCGAACACGCCGAGGCCCAGGCCGCCGTATTCCTCCGGCACCGCCATGCCCAGGATGCCAATTTCGGCGAGTTCGCGGATATTTACCCACGGAAACGTGCCGTCCAGCCATTGCTCCGCCCGTCCGCGAAACTTCTCCTGCGCCAGGCGCCGCACGGTTTCCACCATGCGCCGCTGCTCCTCGCTCAAAACGGGCGTCATCGGACGCCGCCCGCCACATCCACGATGGTCCCGGTGATGTAGGAGGCTTTGTAAGACAGCAGGAACGCGATCGCCTCCGCCACCTCCTCGGGCTGCGCCGCCCGCCCCATCGGCATTTTCGCGGCAAACCGGGCGACCCGATCGGGCATGCCGGAGGAGGCGTGGATGTCGGTGTCGATCAGGCCGGGGCGCACGCCGTTCACCCGGATGCCGTATCCCACTGTTTCAGTCGCGACGCCGATCGTCAGCGTGTCCACGCCGCCCTTGGTGGCGGCGTAGTCCGTCCAGGCATTGGGGGACCCGGTGACGGCGCCGATCGAGGACACGTTGACGATGGCGCCGCCGTTGCCGCCCAGGCGCTTGGACATCCGCCGCACCGCCTCGCGCGTGCAGAGGATGACGCCGCCGAGGTTCACCCGCAGCAGGCGCATCATGTCGTCCAGCACGGTTTCTTCCACCCGGTGTTTCTGTCCGCCGATGCCGGCGTTGTTGACCAGGCCGGTCAGGGGGCCGAACGCGTCATCGCAGGCGGCGAACATCCGCACGATATCCGCCTCCTCCGCCATGTCGGCCCGCACCGCGATGGCGCGGCCGCCGGCGGACGCGATATCGGCCACCACGGCCGCGGCGGCGGCCTCGGCCTGGGTGTAGTTCACCACCACGTCGGCGCCCTGCCGGCCCAGCAGGCGCGCCGTTGCGGCCCCGATGCCGCGGCTTGCGCCGGTTACGATCACCACCTGTCGCATGAAACCTCCCGTATTTGTGGCCATTCAACGAGCCCGCTCCGGGCAGCACAACCCCGCGCGACGCGCTACCATGGCGGCCATGCCCCACCTGCTCGCCACCCTGCGCACCAATCCGGCCCTGGCCGCCCTGCTGGAGGATTTCGCCGCCGTTGCACTGCCCGATGCCTGGATTGTCGCCGGTGCGCTTGCGCAGACGGTGTGGAACCAGGCGCATGGGCTGCCGCCGCAGCACGGCATCCGCGACATCGACATCATCTATCATGATCCGGATGACCTCTCGGCCGCTGCCGAGGCCGCGCACGAGGCGCGCCTGCGCGGGTATTTCGGCGATCTCGGCGCCAAGCTCGATGTGAAGAATCAGGCGCGGGTTCATCTCTGGTACGAACGGCGCTTCGGCCGCGCCATACCGCCCTACCCATCGAGCCAGGCTGCCATCGCCACCTTCCCCACCACCGCCACCGCCATCGGTGTTCAGCCCGGGGCGTTCGTTGCCCCCTTCGGTACCGAAGACCTGCTGGCGCTGCGCATCCGGCCGAACAAGGTGATCGTCAGCGCGGCTGTCTACGCCGCCAAGGCCGCGCGCTGGCAGGCGCTGTGGCCGAAGCTGACGGTGATGGCGTGGGATAATCCAGGTGGGGAAGGCCGCGCCGGGTAACCGCGCGTTCACACCTCCGCCCTAGGCTTCCCGATACCGCTCACCCTCATTGCCTCCCGGGAGCCGCCATGTCCAATAGCCTCAGCGACGATCTCGCGTTCGGCCGTATCGACGCCGACACGCGCGAGCAGCTTCGCGCCCTGTTTCCCCTGGTGGAACCCGCTTTGCCGGCCGTGCTGGACGTGCTGTACGATCATGTCCTGCAATGGCCGGCCCTGAAGGTGCTGTTCGCCAGCCCCGAGCGCATCAAGTTCGCCCGCGAGCGCCAGATTGCGCACTGGGTGCAACTGTTCAGCGCGAGCTATGACGCGGACTACATCGCCTCGGTCAAGCGCATCGCGCTCACCCATGCCCGGATCGGGCTCGATCCGAAATACTATATCTGCTCCTACCTCATCGCGCTGGAGGAACTGCACGGGGTGATCCTGCGCGCCGTCGTCGGCACGTTCTCCACCGCGGCGCGGCGCGCCAAGGCCGAGGCGATGATCCGCACGGTGGACCGCGCCATCCTGTTCGATCTCCAACTGGTGGTGGAAGGCTACCTGGAAGCCAAGAACCAGGACTACCGCAACCGGCTGGACGATCTGGCCGGCCAGTTCGATACCGTGATCATGGGGTTCGCCCAGGGGGTGACCGAGGCGGCGGAGGGGCTGCACCAGGGCGCCGGGGACCTCAACGCATCGGCCGATACGGCCACCGCCGAAGCGGCGTCGCTGGCCAGCAATGCGGCGAACTCCTCGGCCGACATGCAGACCGTCGCCTCCGCCACGGAGGAAATCACCGCCTCCATCGGGGAGATCACCCGGCAGATGCAGCAGGCCGCCGACACCACCCGCGCGGCGGTGGAGACCGTGGGCCGGGCATCGGGCATCGTCGAGCAGCTTAGCGCCGCGGCCGGGCGGATCGGCGATGTGGTCGCGCTGATCCAGACCATCGCGGGGCAGACCAATCTCCTGGCGCTCAACGCGACCATCGAGGCCGCCCGCGCCGGGGATGCCGGGCGCGGCTTCGCGGTGGTCGCCGGCGAGGTGAAGGGACTGTCGGGGCAGACCGCCAAGGCGACCGACGAAATCCGCTCGCAGGTTTCGGCGGTTCAGTCCGTGGTGAGCGAAATCGCCACCGCGATGGGCGAAATCGCCAGCATGGTCGAGCGGATCAGCTCCGCGACGGATGGCATTGCCGCCGCGGTGGAGGAGCAGGGCGCCGTGACGCTCGAAATCAGCCGGTCGGTGGCGAGCGCGGCGCAGGGCACCGGGGCCATCAGCGACGGCGCCGCCCAGGTGCGCGGGGTGGCCGAACAGACCGCAGGGCAGGCCGGCAATGTCGCCCGTGCGTCGCAGGCGCTGCTGGCCCGCTCCGAGGCGCTCGTCACCGAAACGCGCCAGTTCATCGCCCGTATCCGCGATGCGGACCGCCGGGTGGAGGCGCGCCAGCCCGTTACGCACTCGGCCACCATCACCGCCGGCGGCACCGTCATCCCGGCCACCCTCGCTGACGTTTCGGCCGGTGGCGCCGCCGTCATGCTGGACCCTACCAAGCTGCCGCCGGGCACCACCACTGTCAGCCTCGGCGTGCCCGGCATGCCGGTGGAGGCCAGCGCCCGCATCGTTGCCCACGGCATCAACCGCATCAACATCGCCTTTACCGATCCCGCCCAGGGCGAACGGGTGCAGCGCTGGTTTGCCAGCGTCAGCCCGGCCCGCAAGGCCGCCTGACCCCCCACTGTCGATCCTGCCGTGCCGGCGCTAAGCTGCCGGCACGGAGGACCCAATCCATGCGCCACGCCTTGTCAGCCGCCCAAGCCGACGCCTATCACCGCGACGGCTTCCTTGCCCCCCTGCCCGCCTTCTCCGCGGCCGAAACGGCGGGCTTCCTCGCCAACCTCGAGCAGCTTGAGGCGGCCGAGGGTGGCAAGCTGTCCTTCGCCGCCAACACCAAGCCGCATATCCTGCATCCCTGGCTCGCGGACCTGGTTCGCCGGCCGGAAATCCTTGATGCGGTGGAGAGCGTCATCGGCCCGGATATCCTGCTATGGGGCGCCGGGTTCTTCGCCAAGAACCCGCATGACGGCAAGATCGTGTCGTGGCATCAGGATTCCACCTACTGGGGGCTGTCCGAGCCCGAGATCGTGACCGCCTGGATCGCCTTTACGCCGAGCACCGTCGAAGCGGGCTGCATGCGGGTGATCCCCGGCACCCATACGGTAGACCAGGTGCCGCATCGCGATACCCATGCGGCCAACAACCTGCTTTCGCGCGGGCAGGAAATCGCCGTTGAGGTGAAGGAGGAGGAGGCGGTGGATCTCGTGCTGGCGCCTGGCCAGATGTCCCTCCACCATGTCCGCCTGTTCCATGGCTCCGGCGTCAACGCGGCGCCGCATCGCCGCATCGGCCTGGCGCTGCGCTATATTCCCACCCGTATTCGCCAGACCGCCGGCCACGAGGACAGCGCCACCCTGGTTCGCGGCACCGATACGTTCCACAATTTCGTCCCCGAGCCGCGCCCGTCCCGCGAGGGTGATCCGGCCTGCCAGGAATTCCACACCACGATGATCGAACGCACCACCGGCATCCTGTTCCGCGGCGCCGCCCAGCGGCCGGACGCAAGGCCCTCGATGTGACTGGATTTTCCGCCGCCGGCCTCGCCGCCGCCACCGCGTTCGCCGTCGCCCACGAGACGAAGTGGCAGCGCGACATTCAGGCCCAGCTGGAAGCGGGCAATTTCGAACCCCCGCCAGATAATGCCATCCTTGGCCCCACCGCGCCGCGCGGTGGGCCCAACGGGCTCATCCTCCATCATGGTGCCCGCATCGCCGGGTGGGGGGACACCGCGCAGGTCGACATGACCTTCTCGGTGGCGAAGAGTTATCTGTCGCTCCTTGCCGGCATCGCGGTCAGGGACGGGCTGATCACGGATCTTGATGGGCCGGTTGGCGAAGGGCCGGAGTTCGCCTCCCCCCACAACGCCGGCATCACCTGGCGCCATTTGCTGCAACAAACCTCGGAATGGGAAGGCACGCTGTTCGGCAAGCCCGAGCAGATCGACCGCTATCGCGCGCTGGCGACCGAGTTCGCCGGCCGGCCGGGCCATCGCAAGGGGGACCCGCGGCCGCTGCAAACGCCGGGAACCTATTGGGAATACAATGACGTGCGGGTGAACCTGCTCAGCCTTGCTTTGCTGCGCCGGTTCCGCGCCCCGCTGCCGGAGGTTTTCCATCGCCGCATCCTCGGCCCGCTCGGCGGCAGCAGCACCTGGCGCTGGGAGGGCTACAGCACCTCCGAGGTGACGATCGACGGCCGGGCGATCACCTCGGTTTCGGGCGGCGGGCATTGGGGCGGCGGGGTGTTCATCCATGCCGAGGACCAGGCCCGGATTGGGCAGCTGATGCTGGCGGACGGTGTTCATGACGGCCGCCGCATTTTGCCCGAGGGATGGGTGAGGCTCTCGACTACCCCTTGCGCCATCAAGCCCGACTATGGGCTGCTGTGGTGGCTCAATCCCGATCGGGTCTACCAGGCCAACGCCAGCCCCGAGAGCTATTTCGCCATCGGCGCCGGCGGCAACGTCACCTGGATCGACCCGGCGAATGACCTGGTCGCGGTGCTACGCTGGATCGACATGGCGGTGCTGAACCAGTGGATCGGTCTCGTTATGGCCGCGCGCGGCTAGTGCGGGTCGCGCTCGTCACCGGGACTGCGAGCGGCATCGGGCGGGCCATTGCGGCGCGGTTCCTGGCGGACGGGTGGCATGTGGTGGGCTATGACCGCGCGCCGGGCGCCATCGGCAGCCGCACCGAAACCCTCGATGTGGGGGACGAGGTGCAGGTGGGCGCCGCCATCGCCCGCCTCGGCACCAGCGAGGGGCGGCTTGACGCGCTGGTCTGCAATGCTGGGATTTCCGCCAACAAGCCGCTGGAATCGCTCAGCCTTGGCGAGTGGAATGGCGTGCTGGCGACCAACCTCACCAGCACCTTTCTTCTCGCCCGCGCCACGGCCGCGCTGCTGCGGGCGGCGAAGGGCAGTATTGTGACCATTGCCTCCACCCGGGCCCACCAGTCCGAACCGGATACCGAGGCCTACGCGGCCTCCAAGGGTGGCCTGCTCGCCCTTACCCATGCGCTGGCCGCCAGCCTTGGGCCGGCGATCCGCGCCAACTGCATCAGCCCCGGATGGATCCACACGCGGGATACGCCGCTCAGCGCGGCTGACCACGCCCAGCATCCGGCCGGACGCGTCGGCACCCCCGAAGACATCGCCGCCATGGCCGCCTTCCTCTGCGGGCCCGAGAGCGGCTTCATCACCGGCGCCGAATTCATCGTGGATGGCGGAATGACCCGTAGGATGATCTACGTTCCGTAGAGCGTCACAAGAATGTGTGGCCGGCGCGGGCCATATCTTCATTGCGCAGCCGGGCATTCTCCGCTTGCATCCCCGCGTGATCCAGGGGAGTGCCACCAATGGCCGACATCGCCCATGTTGTCGTGCTGATGCTTGAGAATCGGTCCTTCGATTCCATGCTCGGTACCCTCTACCCGGCCGGACCCGGGTTCGATGGCCTCACCGGCACCGAAACCAACCCCTCGCCGGTTGGGCCCATCCAGGTTTGGAATTGCGGCACCCTGACGGACGCCGCGGCGTGTATTCCGACCCCGGACCCCGGGGAAGTCTTCTCGGATATGAACCAGCAGGTGTTCAACACCCCCGGCAAAAGCCCCACCACGCCGCCGGGCCCGGCCAACATGCAGGGTTTCGCCAACAACTACGCCAGCCAGACCGATACGCCGCCCTACGATCCCCATGCGGTGATGCACCATTTCACCGCCGATCAGGTGCCGGTTCTCAGCACCCTGGCGCAATCCTTCGGTGTCAGCGATTGCTGGCACGCCTCCGCGCCCAACCAGACCTGGCCCAATCGGTTCTTCGCCCACACCGGCACCGCGCGCGGCTACGTCAACAACTCGCCGCCGCATTTCCCCTATCTGATGCCCACCATCTACGACCGCCTGAACGAGGCCGGGCGCACCTGGCGGGTCTATTTCCACGACCTTCCCCAGGTGGCCACGCTTGCCCGGATGTGGCCGGCGGCTGACCATCTGCGCGGCTTCGAGGAGTCGTTCCTCGCCGACGCCGCGCAGGGTCACCTGCCCAACTACAGCTTCATCGAGCCGCGCTACTTCTCCGATCCGCTGACCGGTCATATGCCGAACGACCAGCACCCGCCGCACAATGTCGCCTATGGCGAGCGGCTGATCGCGCGCATCTATGATGCCCTGCGCCGCAGCCCGTGCTGGCCCCGCACCCTGTTCATCATCACCTACGACGAACATGGCGGCCTCTACGACCACGTATCCCCGCCCGCCGCCGTGCCGCCGGACGGGCACAACGAGGAAGGGTTCGCGTTTGACCGGTACGGTGTTCGCGTGCCGGCGGTGATTGTTTCACCATGGATCGCGGCAGGCAGCGTTATCCGCCCGCCGGCGGGGCACGCCCATCCGTTCGACCACACCTCGATCCTGGCCACGCTGCGCAACTTGTTCGCCCTGCGCGCGCCGCTCACCGCGCGGGATGCCGCCGCGCCTGACCTGCTGCATGCCCTGGCGCTGCCAGCGCCGACCAACGACGGCCCGCCGGCGCTGCCGATGCCCTCGATCACCCCGAGTGCCACCGAACTGGACGCCGCCCATGCCGCGGCGCCGAACCATCTGCAAACCGCGCTCGCCGAATTGGCGTCCCACCTGCCGATCGGCATCGCCGACATTCCCCAGCACACCGTGGCCCTCGGCGGCCCGGCGCGGGACACGCCGGCGTTCGCCACGGTAGCGCAGGCCCTTGCCCACGCCCGGGCCGGGTGGCAGGCGTTCCTGAACCTGCCCGCCTCTCCGCCCGCTACGTCTGACGGTCCCGGCTCGGCTGGAGATTAGCCCGCGTAGGGCACGCCCCAGCGATCCGCGAACACCACGTCCTCCAGTTTGCCTCGGCCGACCGGACCGAATTTGCCCATCGGCCAGCCGATCGGCAGGATGGCGTAGGAATGGACGCCGTCGGGAAGCCCCATAGCCGCATCGGCCTCCTTGGCGAACATCATGTGCCGCGTGGTCAACGTCGAGCCCAGGCCCAGCGCGCGGGCGGCCAGCAGCATGTTCTGCACCGCGGGATAGACCGACGCGCCGGCCATCCGGCTCGGCGCCGCGTTGCCGTCATCCTGGCAGACCACGATCCACACCGGCGCCTCGTGGAAATGCTCGGTGAGATACTCCACCGCCGCGTGCTGGCGCGCATACTTCGCCGGGTCACTCCCTGGCGGCGGGGCAGACGTCGCATAGCGCGGGCCGATCACCTCGTCATAGGCGCGCTTGTAGAGCACCTGCACGGCCTGCTTCACGGCGGGGTCCTTCAGGACCAGGAAACGCCACTTCTGGTAGTTTCCACCCGATGGCGCGCACGTGCCGGCTTCGAGGATCTGCCGGATCATCGGTTCGGGCACCGGATCGGGCTTCAGGCGACGCATCGCCCGCGTGGTGCGCATGATTTCGAACAAATCGTGCATTTGCTTTCTCCCTTATCGGTTGAAAGTTTTTTGGGTCTTTTTTTCGGAAAAGGACAGCACTTCTTTTTTGAAAAAAAGAAGCAAAAAACTTCTATCCCCGGGAGTCTCGCGATGCCCGCAGGAGGGACGCCACGGCGTGCAGGTCCGGCACCACGTGCAGGCATAGGGCGCGGATTTCGTCGGTGGGGGGCAGCATGTCCGGCACCATTACCGTCATCGCCCCCGCGCCGTGGGCCGCGCGGACGCCCACGTGGCTGTCCTCCACCGCGAGACATCCATCCGCCGCCACGCCGACCGCCGCCGCGGCCCGCAGGAACAGCGCGGGATGCGGCTTGGCCAGTTCCACGTCATCGCGCGTCAACACTGCGGCGAACCTGGTCAGCAACCCGGCCTCGGCCAGGTTGGTTTCCGCGTTCGCCCGGTTGGATGATGTGGCCACCGCGACCGGCAACCCGGCGGCCTCGATGAGATCGAGCAACTCGAGCGTTCCCGCCTTCAACGGAATGCCGCCCTTCATCCGCTCCGTACGATGGGCCACGTAGACCGGCTGGAACGCACGCAACTGGAACCGCTCGCCGAACTCCGCCTTCAGCAGGTCCATGCAATCCTTGCCCGGCAGGCCGATCATCGAGTGGATCAGTGGCTCGGACAAATGGAACCCCAGGTCGGCCAGCGCCGCGAACATCGAGCCGACATAGATCGTCTCGGTGTCCAGCAGTGTACCGTCCATATCGAGCAGCACGGCGCGGATGGGGTTTGGAAAGGGCATGGCGACGGAGTTAGCTGGTTTGCGCGGCCGTGGCTACCGTGCGCCCTAGGCTGCCCCGTACAACCGGATCTGGTTCTCCAGCAGCGCATCGTCGAGGCGGCGGCCTGGCTGGAATGCCGACAGGCCATCCGGCCGGGTGACGCCCTCCATCAGCCTGGGGCACGGCTCGGCCTCTCCCACCACCATCGTCACCGGGAAGCGGGCGGCGTAGATCGGCAGGGCATAGTCCTCCTCGTCATCGGCCACGCCCTTGGAGCGCACCTTGCCGCTGGCATCCTCGATCAGCATGCCGATGACCATCGTCGCCTTCAGTTCCTGGTCCGTGTTGGGGCGCAGCGAGGCGGCGCGATCAGGGTAGAAACGATTGACCATGCTGTCCAGCGCGCGGGCCTTCTCGGCCGGATCATCGATGATGTGGGCACTGCCGAAGCACATCGCCGAGCGGTAGTCGACGGAATGGTTGAAGCCGCAGCGGGCCAGGACCAGGCTGTCGAGGTGCGAAACGGTCAGGCAGACCGGCAGGCCCGGCTTCTGCACCCGCAGCATCCGGCTCGCCGAGGAACCGTGCCAATAGAGGTGGTCCCCCTCGCGCCAGAACGCGGTGGGCGTGCAGTACGGCTGGCCGTCGATGACATAGGCGACGTGGCACAGCATCGCGGCGTCAAGGATCGGGTAAATCTCGTGGCGCGCGTAGCACCCCCGCTCGTGCATGCGCTTGACCTGGTTGCGTGCGGTTTTGGGAAACGCGTCGCTGGCGGGGTGGTCGGTCGGCATGGCGGCTCTCCTGCTTGGAGCGGCAGCATCGGGCAACGGCGGTCTGATCCGAAGGTCCGGTTGGGCACGGTTTGGTCATACCAATCGCCTTATGCCGATATCGTGAGTTTTTGTTGATTGCAATACGAGATGATATCCGCATAAATTCTATAATCAAATGAAATGGGGACCAAAATGATCTGCAAAATCCGCCTTCTCGCCGCCGCCGCGCTCGTGGCCACGATATCCCCCGCAGGGGCGGCCCGCGCGACCGAGGCGGTGAGTGCCAGCTTCGCCACCGATTTCACCACCAATTTTGCCTTGCTGGTTGACCCCAACGGCGGGTTCTCCACCTGGGGCGCCCTGAGCGGCACCATTGCCTGGGATACCGCGAACCTCGGCATCTCCTCCATGGCCGTCACGGTCAACACGGTCGGCTATGGCCCGCTGACATTCGATACCGCCGGGCCCGGCCAGGCCGGTTCCAGCCTCACCGTCACCGCGGGCCTGGTCAATTTCCACTTCGACCAGACCTTCTCGCCGTCCGCCGCGCCCTACGTGGTTGACCTCAACATCTTCAACCCCGTCATCGCGGCCGGCCAACTGCCCACCGCCGAAGACCTCGCCAGCGGCACCACGGTGGGTATCACCGTGGACAACGGCGCCGACTTCTTCGTCTCCAGCTTCGCGCCAGCCACCTCCTTCGCGGCGGCCGATGTGCCCGAGCCCGCTTCCATGGCCGTGCTTGGCCTGGGGCTGATCGGCCTCAGCGCCGCCCGCCGCAAGCGCGCCTGAGCCAGGGACGGGGACCGCGGCAACCCGCGGTCCCCGCCGCTACCCCTTCTTCACATTCCAGAACGGCGTTACCGGCGCCCGCACGATGTCGGTCACGTTGTCCCGATGGGCTTGCGGCACGAAATACTGGCCCACCGGAATGAACGGCGGCTCCTCGAACGCCAGCAGTTGCATCTTCTCGCATACCGCCTTTTGCGCCGGCAGGTCGGGCGCGTCGAACCAGGCCTCGGTCAGGTCTTCCATCCGCGGATTGGGCTTGTGGCCGTGCAGCGGCAGGTGGCTGCCCGGATTGGTGATCCACAGCCCCGCCCAGCCCACGGCGAAGATGTTCCACGCCCCCTTGTCGGTATTCTCTTTGGCGTTCCAGCGGCTGAGCAGGGTGCCCCAGTCCGTTGCGTCGAGCTTCACGTTCAGGCCGAGTTCCTTGAGCAGCCCGTAGGTCACCATGCCGTAGGCGTTGGCCGTGGGCAGTTCCGTCGGCACCATCTGCACGATCAGTTCGCCGTTGTAGCCGCTTTCCTTGATCAGCTTGCGCGCCGCATCCATGGAGCGCGGCGAGGTCAACGCCTCCATCCCCACGCCGCTCGCATAGGGCGAGCCCGGCAGGAAGGGGCCTACCCCGGTGCGCATCAGTTCGGCCTGGTCGCCCACGACGGACTGCATGTAGTCGGACTGCACGATCGCCGGGAACAGCGCGCGGCGCAGCTTGGGGTTGTCGAAGGGGGGAATGGCGTTGTTGAAGTAGATCTCGGTCCAGGTGCCCAGCGGGTCCACCACTTCCACCTTCACCCCCGGCGTGCCGCGCAGCTTGGGCAGCAGGTCGAACAACGGGCGCTCCAGCCAGTCCACCTCGCCCTTCTGCAACGCGGTGGCCGCCGTGCCGGGATCGGGGATGATGTGCCACTCCACCCGATCCAGATAGGCCATCTTGCCGCCCGACCAGAACTCCGGCTTCTCCTGGCGCGGCACGTATTTGTCGAACCGCGCGAAGGCGGCCCGGCTGGAATGGTCCCACTCGTCGGGCAGGAAGCGATACGGGCCGGACCCCACCGCCTCGGTGATCTGCGAAAACGCGTCCTTGGTGCTAACGATCCGTTCCGGCAGGATGAAGCAGGAGGTCGCGCCCAGGCCGTATGGCAGATGGGCGAACGGCTTCTTCAGCCGGATTTCGAATGAGCGGTCATCCAGCGCCTTCATCTCGTCGAGTTGGGAGGCCATCCGCTTGCCGAACAAATCCCGCCCCGACCAGCGCTTGATCGACGCCACGGCGTCCTTCGCCCGCACCGGCTCCCCGTCATGGAACCACAGGTTCTCGCGCAGCTTGAACCGCCAGGTCAGCCGGTCATCCGAGAGCGTGTAGCCCTCCAGCATCTGCGGCTTGGGCATCAACTGCGCATCGAGACCGAACAACTGGTCCGCATACATGTAGGCGGCATCGAAGGCGATCAGCGCGCTCGACCACAGCGGGTCCGGCGTCGACAAATTTGCGTGCGGCACAAAGCGCAACGTCTTCGCCGCCCCCTGCGCAATGGCCGGCCTTGCGAGACCGGCGGCGGCCCCGAGGGCCAGGGCGGAACGACGCGGGAGGGAAGCAGCCATGGCCAAACTCCTGATGCGGTTTGCCAAAACCCTACACCCGCCCGGCGCGGACGCAAGCCATTGATCCCGTCTGCCACGACAAGAAAGTAAGCGCTGTTCTTTTTTGAAAAAAAGAACCAAAAAACTTTTGTCCGCTAAAGGATGAGGGGGAAGCGACGATGGCGGCCGGGAAGAATATTCTCTTCATCATGTGCGACCAGCTTCGGTTCGATTACCTTGGCTGCGCCGGCCATCCCACCATCAAGACACCCAATATCGATGCCCTCGCCGCCCGTGGGGTCCGCTTTACCCGGGCCTATGTGCAGTCCCCGGTCTGCGGCCCCTCGCGCATGTCGTTCTACACCGGGCGCTATATGCGCAGCCATGGCGCCAATTGGAACCGCTTCCCGCTGCGTGTCGGCGAGCCCACTCTTGGCTCCCACCTGGCGAAACTTGGCGTCCGCAATGTGCTGGTCGGCAAGACCCATATGCAGGCCGATACCGAAGGCATGGCGCGGCTTGGTATCGACCCCGGCTCGGACATCGGGATCAGGGAGGCTGAATGCGGGTTCGAGCCCTACGAACGCGATGACGGTCTTCATCCCGATCCGGCGCCGCGCCCGGCCTATGACACGTATCTCGCCGAGCGCGGTTATGACGGACCCAACCCCTGGGAACGCTGGGCCAATTCTGGCGCCGCCCCCGATGGCAGCCTGCACAACGGCTGGCTCCTCGCCCATGCCGACAAACCTGCGCGCGTCGCCGAGGACGACTCCGAAACCCCCTACATGACGCGGCGCGCCATGCGGTTCATCGAGGAGGCGCAATCCGACGATCGGCCGTGGTGCCTGCATCTGTCCTATATCAAGCCGCATTGGCCCTACATCGCTCCCGCCCCGTACCATGCGATGTACTCGGCCGCCGATGTCATCCCGCCCGTGCGCGCCGAGGCCGAACGCATCGCGCCGCACCCGGTCTATGGCGCCTTCATGGATCACCTGGTCGGCCGCAACTTCTCCGATGACGCCACCCGCATCGGCGTTATCCCCGCCTACATGGGGCTGATCACCCAGATCGATGACCATCTCGGCCGTCTCTTCCGCTTCCTCGAGGCACGTGGCCTGTCCGAGACCACAATGATCGTCTTTGCCTCCGACCATGGCGACTATCTCGGGGATCATTGGCTCGGCGAGAAGGACCTGTTCCACGACTGCTCGGCCAAGATCCCCCTCATCATCGCCGACCCCAGCGCTGCCGCCGATGCCACCCGTGGCACCACCTGCGATGCCCTGGTCGAAGCCATCGACCTTGCACCCACCTTCCTCGAGTGGTTCGGCGGGAGCGCGGCCCCCAATATCCTCGAAGGCCGCTCCCTGCTGCCGTGGCTGCATGGGCCGGCGCCCGACGCGTGGCGCCGCTGCGTTTTCAGCGAATACGACTATTCCATGCAGCCGGCCCGCGTGGCCCTCGGCCAGCCCATCGCGGACTGCCGGCTGTTCATGGTGTTCGACGGGCGCTGGAAATACATCCATGCCACCGGCTTTCCGCCGATGCTCTACGACCTGCACTCCGACCCGGCCGAATTGGTCGACCTCGGGACCAGCCCGGACCACGGCCTCGAACGCGCCCGCCTCGATGCCGCATTGCGCGACTGGGCGCTGCGCGACCACAACCGCATCACCATGCCCGACGCCCGCATCGCCGCCTATGCCGACGGCGCTCAGATCAAGGCTGGCATCCTCATCGGCATCAAGGACGAAGCCGAACTCGCCGAAGCCCGCGCCGCGCTTGGGCCATCAAAACCGGTATAGCCCGGCCGGCAGGTGCGCGATCACCTCGTGCCCGCCATCCCACACCAGCTTCAAGGCCACATACAGCACGATCAGCAGGCCCACCCAGGCGATCCAGCGGTGTTTCTCCAGCAGCCCGGCCACCAGGTTCGCCGCCGCGCCCATCAGCACCACCGAGATCGCCAGGCCCGCCACCAGGATCCACGGATGCCCGGTCGAGGCTCCGGCCACGGCCAGCACGTTGTCCAGGCTCATCGAGATATCCGCGATCACGATCTGGATCATTGCCTGGCGCAGCGTCTTGGGCGCGTCCACCGCGGCGTGATCGGCGGCGCTGCCGCGCAGTTCGCGGTACATTTTCCAGCACACCCACAGCAGCAGCAGCCCGCCCGCCAGCAGCAGCCCGACGATTTCCAGCAGTTGCAAGGTGATGCTGCCGAGCACGATGCGCAGCACCGTCGCGGCCGCGATACCCACCAGGATGGCCGGCCGCCGCTGCGCTGCCGGCAGCCCCGCCACCGCGAGACCCACCACCACGGCGTTGTCGCCGGCCAGGGTCAGGTCGATCAGCAGTACCTGTAACAGTGCGCCGAGAGGAGAAAGCAGGTCTGCGTCCATGATGGCTTCCTTGCCGCCGGCCGATCACGGCCCTAGAGGAGGCCGCAGCAGCGATACGCGGAGATGATGATGGTCCCGAGATACACAAGACCGGCGATGGCCGCCATCTGGGCGCCGGAAAATCGCTACCGGATCTGGTTCGAGATCGAGGCCCTTGCCGCCGAGGCGATGGCCCAGATCGGCGAGGTGCCGCCCGAGGCCGCCCGCAACATCCGCGTGAAGGGTGGCGCCAAGATCGCCGCCATCTGCGCCGCCGATGTCGATCGGATCGACGAGATTGAGCGCACCACCCGCCACGATGTCATCGCCTTCCTCACCTGGCTCGCCGAGTCGATCGGGGATGACAGCCGGTTCGTGCATCTCGGCATGACCTCGTCGGACGTGCTGGACACCTGCCTTTCGGTGCAGTTGACCCAAGCCGCCGACATGCTGATCGCCGATGTGGACGCGGTGCTGGCCGCGCTGAAGGCCCGCGCGTTCGAGCACAAACATACGGTGACCATCGGCCGCAGCCACGCCATTCATGCCGAGCCGACCAGCTTCGGCCTGAAGCTCGCGGGCCATTATGCCGAGTTTGCCCGCAACCGCGCCCGGCTGGTTGCCGCCCGCGCCGAGATCGCGGTGTGTGCCATTTCGGGCGCTGTTGGGACCTTTGCCCATGCGGACCCGCGGGTTGAGGCTTTTGTCGCCGAAAAGCTCGGCCTCGCCGTGGAGCCGGTTTCCACCCAGGTTATCCCGCGCGATCGCCACGCGGCTTTTTTTGCCGCGCTCGCGGTGGTGGCTTCCGGCGTTGAGCGGTTGGCGACCGAGGTGCGTCACCTGCAGCGCAGCGAGGTGCGCGAGGCGGAGGAGTTCTTCCATCCGGGCCAGAAGGGCTCGTCCGCGATGCCGCACAAGCGCAATCCGGTGCTGAGCGAGAATCTTACCGGGCTCGCCCGCATCGTGCGCGCCGCGGTGATCCCGGCGCTGGAGAACGTCACCCTGTGGCATGAGCGGGATATCAGCCACTCCAGCGTGGAGCGCGCGATTGCGCCCGATGCGACGGTCACGCTTGATTTCGCCCTCGGCCGTCTCGCCGGGATGATGGAAAAGCTGGTGGTGTATCCGGAGCGGATGGCGGAGAACGTCGAGAGCCTGGGCGGTGTGGTTCATTCCGGCGAGGTTCTGCTTGCGCTGGCCCGCGCCGGCATTCTGCGCGAGGACGCCTATCGCATCGTGCAGCGCAACGCGATGGCGACCTGGACCAAGCTTGGCACGCCCGAAGGCCGCAGCTTCCGCGCCAATCTCGACGCGGACCCCGAAGTGGCTGGCCGGGTTCCGGCCGCGGTGATCGATGCGGCGATGGACCCTGACTTCCATTTACGCCAGCTCGATACGCTGTTCATCCGCGTGTTCGGCGAACCTGGCCCGGCAAAGACCGCCTGAGCCGACAAGACTTCCCAACCGCCGCCGCCCGGCGCATCCTGGCGCTATCGTGCCCCGGTGGGGCCAACAGGGTTCAACCGCCGGAGACAACCGTGTCGCAGACCGTCACCGACCCGGGCGCCAACGCCCCGGCCGATATGCCCAGCGCGGCCGATCCCGCCCTGGCGGCGGTGCGCGCTTTGGTCCACAGCGCCCCGCGTGCCATGGCGGTGCTCGCGCCGGACGGCAGCGTGCTAGTCGCCAATCCCGGCTATTACGTGCGCCTCGCCCACGCCCAGGCCATCGGCCGCCCCCCCGGCGAGGACGAACAGCACGCTGTGTTCTCGCCCGACGGCATCCGCCAGCTTACCCTGGTGATCTTTTCCGAGAACCCCGCCGCCCACCCGGCCACCCGCCTGCTCGCCACCATCGCCAATGCGCTGCCGGTGATCCTCAACGTCAAGGATCGTGAGTCCCGCTATCTGCTGATGAACCGCTACCAGGCGCAGCTCTACGGCACCACCGCCGAGGAAGCGGTGGGCAAGACCGCCGCGGAACTGCTCGGGCGCGACTATGGCAGCTATACCCAGCGCATTGATGCGGACGTGATGGCCTCGGGCGTGGCGACGCCGTTTTTCGAGGAAAGCTACGCTGCCGCCGATGGCGTGGTTCGCCGCTGGCTGACCAGTAAGGTTCCGGTGGCGGATGCCAATGGGGCCGTGTGGGGCGTTGCCACCGTGGCCACCGACATCTCCGATCGTGTCCGCCTCGAGGAAGCGTTGCGCCAGGCCAAGGAGGAGGCCGAGGCCGCCAGCCGCGCCAAATCGGGCTTCCTTGCCGCGATGAGCCATGAACTGCGGACACCGCTCAACGCGGTCATCGGTTTCGCCGAAATCCTGCATGGCCAGGCGCTCGGCCCGATTGGCACGCCCGACTACATCGACTATGCCGGGCATATCCTGTCCAGCGGCCAGCATCTTCTCGCGCTGATCAATGACGTGCTGGATTTCGCCCGCATCGAGTCGGGCAGCCTGACCCTGAATATTCGTCCGGTGGACCTCAACGCCCTGCTACGCAGCTCGCTGGATACCATCGCGCGCACCGCGACGGCAGCCGGCGTGATCCTGGTGACGGATATCACCGACCAGAAGGTCATCATTCGCGCCGACTCGCAGCGCCTGCGCCAGGTGATGCTGAACGTCGCCGGCAACGCGGTGAAATTCACCCCGCGGGATGGCCAGGTTTCCGTCACCATGCGCCCGGACATGCGCGGGGGCGCCATCATCACGGTGGCCGACAGCGGCGTGGGGATTTCCGAGGCCAATTTGCCGCGCATCTTCGAGCCGTTCTGGCAGGCCGACAGTGGGCTTGACCGGCTGAAGGAGGGCGCGGGCATCGGGCTTCCGCTGGCGCGCCAGCTTGTCGCGCTGCATGGCGGGCGGCTGGAACTGGAGAGCCGGCTCGGGGAAGGCACCAAGGTGACGATGCGGCTGCCGGAACACCGGGACTCGCCGGTTCGGTAGCGGCGAAGGATCAGGCGGAGCCGCTGGTTTTCCGCGCCGCCATTTGCCGCGCGTGCCAGGCCACCACCCCATCGGGGGACAGCGGATAGCTCACCAGGAAGCCCTGGATCTGGTCGATGCCCTGCGCGACCATTGCCGCCCAGGTTGCCTCGTCCTCGACGCCTTCGGCGATCACCAGCCAGCCGGATGCTCGCGCCGCCGTCATCACTTCGGTGAGGAAATCGGCTGCCGAGCCCTCGGTTGCTGCCCGTACCAGGGCGCGATCCAGCTTCAGCGCGGTGAAGGGTAGCCCTACCAGCGGCAGATGGTCTCGCATGTCCGGCCCGACATCGTCGATCGCCAGACCGTAGCCCCATTCGCGCAGCTCGATCGCCGCATTGGTCAGGCCGGGCAGGGTGGCGATGGGCTGGCTCTCGGTCAGCTCGATGACGATCTTGCCGGCCGGCACGCCCGACTCCCGCCGCGCCGCCTCCAGCCAGGTTCGCGCCTCGTCAAGCACCAGTACATCGAGGGGGAGGTTGACCGCCATCGTCAGGCCGAGCTGCGACAGACCGGTATCGTGCCAATCCCCGAAGGCGCGGCGGATCACCGCCTCGAACAGCGCCCGCCCGAGCCCTGCCCGCTCCATCGCCGGCACGAATTCATCGGGTTCCAGCAACCCGCGCGTGGGATGCTCCAGCCGCGCGAGGACTTCCATGCCCACCGGCGTTCGATCGGAGGTTCGCACGATGGGCTGGTACACCGCCCGGATGCAGGACTGCTCAAGGGCTGCGCGCCACTCGGCCGCATCAGGCGGCACCGCATGGGTGGGCGGCTGCATCACTCGGCTGTCCATGACGCCTGGATTGACAAAGCCGCGGCCATCAAATCTCACACTTTTGGACGGCCCGACACGCGGACCCGCCATTGGAACGCCATTTCAACCGTTCATTAGGGCTCTGTCGTGACAACGGCAAGGTCAGCTTGGCGCAAAAAGGAGACGGATGACAGCTTCTTGTTCATCCCTGCATTCCGGTTTCGTTAAACTTGGGGGGATAGCCTGCCCGTCTCCCCGCAAAACGCCCGGTGACCGCCATCAAGCGCGCCGCCAGACCCTTGGAGCAGCAGGCGATGCACCCCGGCGACCCCGCCAGCGAAAACCGCATCGCCGGCATTTACGAAGTCGATTTCGGCCATCCGCTGGAGGGTGTTGCCCCGGGGCAGCGCGCTTTCGCGGTGATCGATCATGGCGAGTCCCGTGGGCATCATATGGCGGCGGAGGTCGCACCCCACCTGCCGGCGCGGTCCGGCGAGTTGTTGAAGTTCCAGGCCGGGGCGATCCCTGGCGTGCTTTGCCCGCTCGCGCATGGCCGCGCCGCCGACCGGAACGGGCGCACCGGATTCTATGTGGTGATGCCGGTTCCGCCTGGCCCGGCGCTGCTTGCCCCGGGGGTGGGTGCGTTTCCGCCCTGGCCGGAGGCGGATATTCTCCACCAGGTGCTGCGCCCGGCCGCGCTGGCGCTCGATGGGTTGCGCGCACGGGGCATCACCCACCGCGCCATTCGCCCGGAGAACCTGTTCCGCGCCGCCGCCGGTGAACCGGTGGTGCTCGGCGGTGCCTGGGCTGCCCCGCCTGCCCTGTTCCAGGGCGCCATTTTCGAGCCGCCCTATGCCGCGATGTGCACCCGCGCCGGGTGCGGCAATGGCAGCCCGGCCGATGACGTCTATGCCCTTGGTGTCACCATGCTGGTGCTCGCCCTTGGCCACGCCCCGATGGCCGGGCTGCCTGGCGCGGCGGTGATCCAGGCCAAGCTTGAGCGCGGCAGCTTCGCCGCACTGGTGGGGGATGAGCGGCTGCCGCCGGTGATCCAGGATATCGTGCGCGGGATGCTGGCGGAGGACCCGGAGCATCGCCCGACGCCGGCCTTGCTCGCCGATATCGAGGTTGCCCGTGGCCGCCGGGTTGCCGCGCGGCCGCCGCGCCGGGCGCAGAAGGCGCTCGAAATCGCCGGCCATGCGGCCTGGACCGCCCGCACCCTGGCCTTCGCCCTTGCCCGCGAGCCTGCCGCCGGCGTTCCCGCGTTGCGCAACGGCATGGTGGATCGCTGGATCCGCCGCAATCTCGGGGACAGCGCGCTGGCGGCGCGGCTGGATGAAACCCTCCATTTGCGCGCCAGCCCGGCCGACGCCGCCACCCAGCGCGATGATGCCACCCTGGTGATGCGCGCCGTTGCGGTGCTCGATCCGTTCGCCCCGCTGTGCTGGAACGCGGTGGCGGTGTGGCCCGATGCGATCGGGACGGCGCTGGCTGCAATGGAGGAGCCCGATCCTGCGGGCGCCGCCGCCCCGTTGGGGGATATGGTGGAGATGATCGGGGACGAGGCGGTTGCTGTGTGGGCCGCCGCGCGGGCCGATCGGGCGGACCCGACCTCCGCCCGCCTCGATGCCAATCAGTATCGCGCCCTGCTGCGGCAGAAGGGCTGGGGCGGTGGGTTGCCGCGGCTGCGCTATACGCTGAACCAGTTGCTGCCCTGCCGCAGCCCGTTGCTGCGCGATGCCGCCGTGGTTCGCCTCGCCGACCTGCTGCCGGCGCTGGAGGGGCTTGCCATCGCGGGGCGGGGGTTTGACGGGCTGGACCCCGAGATTGCCGCCTTCATCGCGGCGCGCGGAGATCATGGAGGCGAGGCGGACCTGCTGCTGCTCGGGGACCCGCGACGGGCCGACCAGCATGCCATCGCGACCCTGCGCCTGCTCGCCGGCGTGCAATCGCGCACCCAGGCCCCGGCCGCGCCCGCCCTCGCTGGCTGGCTCGGCACCCGGCTTGCCCCGGCTTTCGCGGTGTTCGAAAGCCGGGATCGCCGGCGGCAGCGTGAGGCTGCCCTGGCCGAACTCGCCGCCTCCGGCCGTCTTGGCGCCCTGCTCGCGCTGATCGACGATCCCGAGGGCATCGCGACTGACCGCCGGGAACATGGCGCCGCCAGCGCCAGGGTGGCCGCGATCGACCACCGGCTTGACCGGTTGCAGGCCGCCGCCAGTTCGCGCGCCGCGCTTGCGGGCCGCCTCGGGCAGGAAGCCGTGGCCGCCGCCGCCGCGATGGGCCTGGTCTATGCGGTGATGGCGGCATTGCTCGCATGAGCGCCGCCGCCGCCCCCCGCGCGGGCGGGCGCATCTGGCTGCTCGGCCTTGCCTGCGGCATCGGCGCCGCGCTTGCTCCGGCCACCCTGGCGCTCGCCGGCATCCTGCTCGCCCCGGCGATGCTGGCCTGGCTTGCCGATCCGCGGCCGGGCAAGACCGGCGCCCGGCCCGTGATCCTCGCCGGTGCCGCCGGGGCCGCGACGCCGCTACTCAGCCTGTGGTCACAGGGGCATCACCTCGCCATGGCGATGGCCCTCGCGGCGGACACGCGCACACTCGCCCTCGCGTGGTCCGTGCAGGGCGGCGCCTGGCTCGCCGTGGAGGCGCTGCCCCACCTCATCCGCCTGCTGCTCGATGGTGCCGCCGGTACCGAGGCGATGGCGCTGCGCCGCAGCCGCGCCACGCTGGAAGCCGCCTGGGGCATCCCACGGCGGGATGCGAGCGCCGAGGCGGGCGACGCCGGGTGACGTTGGGCGTCAGGCCCGGCGCATGTCGTAGAACTGCGGAAACCCCATCCGCGCCCCGGTGAACGCCTTGTTCCAGGCCGAGGGAAAATAGGTCACGCCGAGCGGGATATACGGCACGTCCACCCAGAATTGCCGCTGGATTTCTTCGCACACCCGCTTCTGGGCCGCCAGATCGGGGGCATCGAACCATGCCGTGCGCAGTTCCTCCATGCGCGGCATCGTCGGCCAGCCGAACCAGGCCTTGTCGCCGTTGCCGCGGATGCCAAGCTGGGAGGCCGGATCGAAGTTGTTGGTGCCGTTGAGGAAGGTGAAATAGATGTTCCAGCCGCCCTGCGCCGGCGGTTTGCGGCTGGCGCGGCGCTGCACCACGGTGCCCCAGTCGATCGCCTGGAAATCGACGTTCATGCCGACCTGGCGCAGGTAATCCGCCGCCACCAGGGCCATCGCGTTGGTTTGCGGATAGTCGGACGCCCCGAGCACCACCACCGGTTCGCCCTTGTAGCCGGCCGCCACCAACTCGCGCTTCACCCGCGCCAGGTCCCGCGAGCCGGTCAGCACTTCGATCCCGGCCTCGCTTGCCATCGGCGCGCCGGGGCAGAACACGCCGACGCGATCCTTCCACAGCGCCCGCTCATCCCCGGCCACCGCCGTCATGAATGCTTCCTGATCGATGCCGCCGAGCAGCGCGCGCCGGATGGCGGGATTGTCGAACGGCGGGAACAGGCAGTTGAAGCGCAGGCAGCCGATACCGCCCGCCGGATCGAGCACCTCCATCGCGAGCTTGCCGGTCTTGCGCAGCATCGGCAGCAGATCGGGGGTTGGGGTCTGCCAGTAGTCCACCTCGCCGTTCATCAGCGCATTGGCGGCGGTTTGGGGATCGGGGATGGTGATCCATTCCACCCGCTCGAAATGCACCCGCTTCGGGCCGGCGGTGAAGGTGGGGGAGCCATCGGCGCGCGGCACATAGCCGTCGAACCGCTCATAGACCACCCGCGAGCCGGCCACCCGCTCATCGGCGCGGAAGCGGAACGGGCCGGAGCCCACCATCTCCACCACCTGCTTGGAGGGATCGGTCAGCGCCAGGCGTTCCGGCATGATGCAGGGCATCGGCGTCCCGGTTTTGCCGAGCGCGTTGGGGAGCAGCGGGAACGGCCGCTTCAGGCGGAAACGAAAGGTCTTGTCGTCGACGGCCGACAACTCGTCCGTCGCTTCCATCAACGCCTGCCCGAACGCGTCACGCGCGGCGAAGCGGCGGATGGAGGCCACCACATCGCGGGCCCGCACCGGTTCGCCGTCATGGAATTTCAGCCCGTCCCGCAGGGTGATCGTCCACTGCCGGCCTTCGTTCTCGATGACGTGGCCGGCCACCATCTGCGGCTGCATGGAGTAGTCCGCCGCCTGGCCCCACAGGGTGTCGAACACCAGGTAGCCGTGGTTTCGCGCATTTGTCGCCGTCGTCCAGACCGGATCGAGCATCGACAAATCCCCCTCGGGGATCACCTTCAGGACGCTCTTCGCCTGCGCAGAGGCAATGTGCGGCGCCGCCAATGCGGCGGCGGACGCGAGGAGGGTACGACGTTTCATCTCGGGCCTCGGTGAAAAAAGCATCACAGGGAGACGGCGAGAAGGCCGGACCAGCCTTCTCGCGATCTCCCCGTGAATCTACCCCTTCCCGACGCCGTGCGCGACGCTCAATCGAAGCCGATAAACCCCGGCATCGCCGAAATCGGCGCGGCGGCCTTCAGGCGCGCGATGTCGGGCACCGGCCGGGCCGTGCGTGCATCGCCGGCGAGTGCCGCCTCGAGCTGGGCCGCCACCGCGAGCACGAAGGCATCGCCGCCGCGCGGCCCGACGATCTGCAGGCCGAACGGCATTCCGGAGCGATCCACCCCCACCGGCAGGCTCACCGCCGGATGGCCCGGCAGGGTCACCGCGTAGGCCAGCGACAGCCAGTGGAAGTAGGTGCGGGTCGGCACGCCGTCGATTTCCGCCGGATACAGCTCGCTCCACGGCCGCGGTGACAGCGTGATGGTGGGCGTGATGATGATGTCGTAGTCGCGGAAGAACGCCTGCCAGCGGCGGTAGAGCTGGGTCTGGATTTCCTGCGCCCGCGCCACGTCGACCGCGGAATACTTCAGGCCCTCCTCGACATTCACCCGGATATTGGGCCCCAGGTCCTGCGGGCGTGTCCGGTAGCGATCGAGTTGCACGGTCAGGTAGCCGACCGAGCGCAGCACCTCGAACGCCTCGTTGGAGCCCGAGCAGTCCGGCGAGGCGTCATCGGCGCGGCCGAACATGCCGCGGAAGAGGCCGGTTTTTTCGGCGAAAACCTCGCGGATGTGGCGCTCCGTCGGGGTGAAGCCGAAATCGGGGGTGACCGCCACGCGCAGTTGCGAGAGATCGACCTGCGCGGGGGGATAATAGTCCCCGGGGACGCGCACATGCTTGCCGTGGACCGTTGTCGCCAGCGGATCGCCCGCGTCGTCGGAGGCCATTGCCCCCATCAGCAGGCAGGTATCCGCGACATTGCGCCCCATCGGCCCTTCGACCCCGAGGCCGGACCAGCCGAGCCCGCGGGTTTCGGACGGCACCGCGCCCGGGGTGGGCCGGAAGCCCACGATCCCGCAGAATCCGGCGGGGTTGCGCAGGCTGCCGCCCATGTCGGACCCGCTGCACAGCGGCACCATGTTGGTGGCGAGCGCCACAGCGGAGCCGCCGGAGGAGCCGGCGCAGGACTTCACCGGATCGAACGGATTGCCCGTGGCGCCGTAGACCGAATTGCGCGTGTTTGCCCCGGCGCCCCACTCCGGGGTGTTGGTCTTGCCCAGGATGATGCCGCCCGCGGCGCGGATCCGGGCGACGAACCCGGCATCGGCCTCGGGGACATGATCGCGGAAAATCGGCGAGCCCCAGGTGGTGCGCAGGCCCTTGGTGGCCGAGAGGTCCTTGATGCCGACCGGCAGGCCGTGCAGGGCGCCGAGCGTGTCGCCGCGGACCACCGCGGTCTCGGCGGCCTTTGCCGCCGCACGGGCGCCGGCGTAGTCGCGCGCCACCATGGCGTTTACCGCCGGGTCCACCGCCTCGATCCGGTCGATGCAGCTTTCCAGCAACTCCACCGGCGAAAGCTTCTTCCGCCCGATCAGCGCCCGAGCCTCAACCGCCGTCAACTCACAAGCCTCGCTCATACCCGTCCCCTCCGTACCAGCCGTCGTCTCTCGGTGCTGCCACAGGACACAACGGATAAAAGGTTTTTGCTTCTTTTTTCAAAAAGAAGGGCTTTCTTTTTTGAAAAAAGGAAACAAAAAACTCTTATCCGTGCCTGTGTATCTTACTGATTTATCTCAATAGCCAAGTGCGAGGCCGTCCTTGCGGGGGTCGGAGCCGCCCACCAGGACGCCGCGCTTGCGATCGATGTAGATGGCCTGGCCGCCGCCGTGCGGGCCGGCGATGGGCTCCGGGGCGTGGCCCATCCGGGTCAGCTTTTCCACCACATCCATCGGAATCCCGCGCTCCACCTGGACCTTGCCGCGCAGCGGCATCAGGCGGGGCAGGTCGATGGCTTCCTGCAGGTCCAGCCCGTAGTCGAAGTGATTGGCCAGGAACAGGGAGTGCCCCATCGGCTGGAAATGCCCGCCCATCACGCCATACGGCATCAGCGCCTCGCCCGAGGTGTCGGTGACCATGCCCGGAATGATGGTGTGCATCGGCCGCTTGTTCGGCGCGATGCAGTTGGGGTGGCCACGCTCGATGCGGAAGCCGAAGCCGCGGTTCTGCAGCATCACCCCGGCATTCGGCGCCAGGATGCCCGAGCCGAAGCCCTCGAACAGCGAGTTGATGAACGAGCAGGCGTTGCCGTCCTTGTCCACCACGCAGAGGTAGACGGTGTCCTTGTGGCGGGCCATGTCGCTCTCGCCGGCGTCCGGCAGGGTGGACATCGCGGCGTCATCGCGGATCAGGCCGCGCAGGGCGCCGAGATAGGCGGGGTCCAGCAGCTTGGCGACGGGTACATCGACCTGCCCGGGGTCGGCGAGGAAGGCGTCGCGATCGCGATAGGCCAGGCGCGCCGCCTCGATATGGCGATGCAGGCGCTCGACCGACAGCGGCCCGCCGGCGGACGGCTGCATGCCGTCCAGCATGCCGAGGATCATCAGGGTCACGATGCCCTGGCCGTTCGGCGGGCACTGCCACACCGTGCGGCCGCGGAAATCCATGTGGATGGGTTCGACGAACTGCGCCGCGGTGCGCCCGTTGGCGAAATCCTCCTCGGTGTGCAGGCCGCCCTTGGCGCGCAGCGTGGCCACGATATCGGCCGCCACCTCGCCCTCGTAGAACGCCTTCGAGCCGTGCTTGGCGATCGCCCGCAGCGTGGCGGCCAGTTCCTTCTGGACAAACATGTCACCCACCGCAGGCGAGCCGCCGTTGGGGAGGAACTTCGTGGTGCCGTTCTTCTGCAGCTTGGGAATGCTGTTGACCCAGTCATTGGCGACGCGCGGGTGGATCGGATGGCCGTTCTCGGCAAACCAGATCGCCGGCTGCAACAGCTCGTCGAACCCCTTGGTGCCGAAGCGCTTCAGCAGCGTCTCCCAGGCCGAGATCGCGCCAGGCACGGTGACGGCATGGGCCGAGGTGTTCTCGATGGCGGTGATCTGGCGCTGCTCGAACCAGTCGATATTCGCAGCCGCCGGGGCGCGGCCGGAGCCGTTCAGGGCGTAGACCTTCTTCTCGCCGGCCGGGGCGTAGAGGCAGAAGCAGTCCCCGCCGATGCCGGTCGAGGCCGGCTCGATCACGCATTGCACCGCGACGGCGGCGA
>CAIMWH010000036.1 GCA_903845065.1 uncultured Rhodospirillales bacterium
GTCGCCAATGTGCGGGACACGTTCTACATCATCGGCACCGTCGCCGGCCCGCACCCCTATCCCATGATGGTGCGCGATTTCCAGAGCGTGATCGGAGAGGAAACCAAGGCCCAGCTCCACGAGCAGGAAGGCCGCCTGCCGGACGCCTGTGTTGCGGCCATCGGCGGCGGCTCCAATGCCATGGGCCTGTTCCACCCATTCCTCGATGACGCCTCGGTCCGCCTCATCGGCGTCGAAGCCGCCGGCCACGGGCTCGACACCCATCAGCACGCCGCCTCCCTCTCGCGCGGCCGCCCGGGCGTGCTGCACGGCAACCGCACCTTCCTGTTGCAGGGCGAGGACGGCCAGATTCAGGAGGCCCACTCCATATCCGCCGGGCTCGACTATCCCGGCATCGGCCCCGAACACTCCTGGCTGCACGATATCGGCCGTGTCGAATACGTGTCCGCCACCGACACCGAGGCGCTCGACGCCTTCCAGTTGTGCACGAAAACCGAGGGCATCATCCCCGCCCTCGAACCCGCCCACGCGCTGGCCCATGTGCAGAAGCTGGCGCCCACCATGTCGCCGGAGCAGATCATCGTGATGAACCTCTGCGGCCGTGGCGACAAAGACATCTTCACCGTCGCCGAAGCCCTCGGAGTCACCCTGTGAGCCGCATCACCGCCCGTTTCGCCGCCCTCAAGGCCGCGGGCCGCGGGGCGCTCATCCCATTCCTCGAAGCGTGGGACCCGGACGCCGACACCTCGATGGAAATCCTGCGCGGCATGCCCGCCGCCGGCGCCGACCTGATCGAGATCGGCTGCCCCTTCACCGACCCGATGGCCGATGGCCCCACCATCCAGCTTGCCGGCCGCCGCGCCCTGAACAACGGCGCCACCATGGCGCACACCCTGGCGATGGTGCGCGAGTTCCGCACCGAGGATAACTCTACCCCGGTGATCCTGATGGGCTACCTCAATCCCATCCTCTCCTACGGCACCTCCCGCTTCTGCACCGATGCGGCGGCTTCCGGCGTGGATGGCCTCATCATCGTCGATCTCCCCTCCGAGGAAGCCGACCTGATGGCGGCCGACGCGGTGAAGAACGACCTCGACATCATCCGCCTCGTTGCCCCAACCACCGATGACGCCCGCCTGCCGCTGGTGCTCGCCGGCTCGTCGGGCTTCGTCTACTACGTGTCCATCACCGGCATCACCGGCACCCGCACCGCCTCGGGCGCGGAACTCGCCGAAGCCATCCCGCGCATCCGCAAATTCACCGACCTGCCGATCGCGGTCGGTTTCGGCGTGCGCACCCCCGAGCAGGCCGCCGTCGCCTCTCGCATCGCCGATGGCGCGGTGGTCGCCTCCGCCCTGATCGACAACCTCGCCGCCAGCCTTGACACCAACGGCCGCGCCACCGCCACCACTGTGCGCGTGGTGCTCGATCAGGTGCGCGCCCTGGCCGCCGCCGTGCGTTCCAACAGCTAAGGAACCTTCCATGAGCTGGCTCACCGAGTTCGTCCGCCCCAAGATCCGCACCCTGCTCGGGCGCCGCGAGGTGCCGGAAAACCTGTGGATCCAGTGTCCCTCCTGCCAGCAGATGATGTTCCACACGGAACTCGAGAAAACCCGCAAGATCTGTGCTCATTGCGGCCACCACATGCGCGCCAACGTGACGGAGCGCCTGAACTGGACGTTCGACGAGGGCAGCTTCACCCGCATCGAACTCCCCAAGGTGCCGGCCGACCCGCTGAAATTCCGTGACACCAAGCGCTACAGCGATCGCCTGAAGGAACACCGCGACAAGTCCCACCTCGATGACGCCATCGCCGTCGCCCACGGCCAGATCGGCGGCCATCGCGCGGTGGTGGCCGTCATGGCGTTCGAGTTCATCGGCGGTTCCATGGGCGCCGCGGTGGGCGAAGGCATCGTCCGCGCCGCCCAACTCGCCGTGCTGCAGGACGCACCGCTGATCGTTTTCACCGCCTCCGGCGGCGCGCGCATGCAGGAAGGCGCGATCAGCCTGATGCAGATGCCGCGCACCGTCATCGCCACCCGCCTGGTGAAGGAAAAGGGCCTGCCCTTCATCGTCGTCCTGACCGACCCCACCACCGGCGGCGTCACCGCCAGCTTCACCATGCTGGGGGACATCCAGATCGCCGAACCCGGCGCCGAAATCGGCTTCGCCGGCGCCCGCGTCATCGAGCAGACCGTCCGCGAAAAACTGCCCGAAGGCTTCCAGCGCTCGGAATACCTGCTGGCCCACGGTATCCTGGATATGGTGGTGAAGCGCAACGATCTTCCCGCCACCCTGGCGCGCCTCATCGGCCTGCTGCGCGTGAAGGTGCAGGAGGCCGCCTGAAAACTTCCCCTTCCCGGTCCGCCGGGAAGGGCCGGGAGAGGGTCCGATCGTGACAACCAGCGGCCGCGCCGAAGACATCATCGAGCGCCTGCACGGCCTTTATCCCAAGCTGATCGACCTCAGCCTGGAACGCCTGCAACGCCTGCTCGCCGCCCTCGGCAACCCCGAGCGCGCCCTGCCGCCCATCGTCCACGTCGCCGGCACCAACGGCAAGGGCAGCACCTGCGCCTTCCTGCGCGCCATCGGAGAGGCCGCCGGCATGCGGGTGCACGTCTACACCTCGCCCCACCTGGTCAGCTTCAACGAACGCATCCGCCTCGCGGGCACCCTCGTCACCGATGCCGCCCTGGCCAAAACCCTCGCCGAGGTGGAGCGCGTCAACGCCGGCCAGCCCATCACCGTGTTCGAGGTGCTGATGGCCGCCGCGTTCGTGCTGTTCGCCCGTGTGCCGGCCGATTTGTGCGTGCTTGAAGTGGGCCTCGGCGGCCGCGCGGACGCCACCAACGTCATCGTCGCCCCCGTCGCCACCGCCATCACCTCCATCTCGATGGACCACAAGGAGATGCTCGGCGACACCCTGGTGAAAATCGCCAGCGAAAAGGCCGGCATCATGAAACCCGGCATCCCCGTGATCACCGGCCTGCAACCGGAGGACGTGCTGGAGGCCCTCGAAGCCCACGCCGCCCGCACCGGCGCCCCCCTGCTGGCGCGCAACCGCGACTGGTCGGTCACCCGCACCGCCACCGGCCTCGCCTACCAGGACGCCCGCGGCGCGCTCGATCTGCCGCCCCCCGCCCTGCTCGGCCCGCACCAGACCGACAACGCCGGCATCGCCATCGCCGCCCTGCGCGCCTCCGGCCTGCCCATCGCCGATGCCGCCATCGCCCGCGGCCTCGCCACCGCCGAATGGCCCGCCCGCCTGCAACGCCTCACCGGCACCCTCGCCCGCCTGCTGCCCGAAACCTGGGAACTCTGGCTCGACGGCGGCCACAACCCCGGCGGCGGCGCGGCCCTGGCCGAACACGCCACCACCTGGGCCGATCGCCCGCTCCATCTCATCGTCGGCATGAAGCAGGCCAAGGACAGCGCCGAATTCCTCCGCCCGCTGATCCCCCACGCCGCCACGCTATGGGCGGTGTCCGAACCCGGCCAGCACCTGGCCCTGCCCGTCGAAGCCATCATCGCCGCCTCGGGCGGGGTAGCCCGCCCCGGCCCCACCATCCGCGCCGCCATCACCGCCCTCCCGCGCGACCGCCCGGCCCGCGTCCTGATCTGCGGCAGCCTCTACCTCGCCGGCGAAGTCCTGAAGGCCGACGCTGGCGCGGTCTAGATCAGCTTGGTCCGCCGCATCGCCACCATCAACGCCAGGATCGACACCCCCATCATCACCATGGTGAGCACGAACCCGTAGGGACTCGCGTCCTTCAGCGGCAGCCCATCCACGTTCATGCCGAAAATCCCGCTGATCAGCGTCGGTGGCAGCAGCACCGCCGAAAATACCGACAGCAGCATCAGCCGCCGATTGGTCAACTCGGTCTGCCGCGCGTTGAACTCGTCCTGCAACGCCCGCGCCCGTTCCTGTAACGCCACCAAGTCGGCCACCACGCTATCGACGCGCTGCGCCACCTGCTCGCAATCCCGCGCCGCCGGATCGGTGAACCACGCCGGCCGCTCCTCCAGCAGCGCCCGCAGCAACGCCCGCAACGGCAGCGCCTGGCGATGCAGCCGCACCGCGTGCCGGCGCAACTTGCCGAGCAACTCGTGATCGCCGGTCTCCCGCTCGTCGAGCAGCCCGTCCTCCACCTCGTCCAGTTCGATGGCCATCTCATGCACCACCGCTGCCAGCGCGCTGGCGTAGCCGTGCACGATGCCGTCGAACAATTGCAACACCCCGGTAAACCGCCGCCCGGCCTTCACCGCGTCATGCACCGTCGCCATGGTGTGCAGTGGGCTGCGGCGGGCGGAGATGAACGCGTGCGGCATCATGCAGAACCGCCACGGCAGCATGCGGCGCGGATCAAGGTCATCGGCGCGTTCGAAATCCGATACCACGCCGGCCAGCACGTGCCCCACCGTCTCCAGCCGCTGCCGGTCATCGGTGCCGAGCAGCAGGTCCCGCGCGGCGGCGGGAATATGCGGCAGGCTGGCCAGGGCGGCCACCGCGCGCTCGTCCACCAGGTTGAAATGCAGCCAAATCCACAGCTCGCCGGCCTCCATCGCCGCCAGCGCGGCCGGCCCGTCGAGCGGCGTCGCCGCCCCATCCTCGTCGAAACGGAACCCCCAGACGAGCCCGGGCAGTTCCGTCGCTTGCGGAACCGATGCCGGCGTGGCGGCGGATTGTTCGGCCATGGATGCCCTTCCCCTGCGGCGGCCCCATGAAGGGGCGATAAAGCCGCCTTCGCGATAGCATATCCCGCCGCGTCGCCGGAACGCCCAGATTGGTCTGCCTAATCGCGCCGAAAGCGGCCTTGCCGCCTCGCCAATAGCGCCGTCCTATCGCGTCCCACCCCTTGGAGGGACCCGATGTCCGCGCTCACCATCACCCGCCTCAACAGCGATGACCAGCCCCGCTGGACCGCGCTGTGGCACGGCTACCGCACGTTCTACAAATCCCCGCAATCCGCCGAAAACTACGCCGCCACCTGGCGCCGCGTGCTGCAAGGGGACCCCATCCGCGCCTACGGCGCCCGCCTCGACGGCACGCTGGTCGGCATTACCCACTACCTCTTCCATCCCAGCACCTGGATGGACGACGTCTGCTACCTGCAGGACCTCTTCACCGACGAAACCGTTCGCGGCCAGGGCATCGGCCGCGCCCTGATCGAAGCCGTCGCCGCCGAAGCCCGCTCACGCGGGGCGCCACGGCTGTACTGGCAGACGCACGAAACAAACGCCACGGCCCGCCTGCTGTATGACCGGCTGGCGCATCATGGCGGGTTTATTCGCTACGACTACCCGATGGGGTGAATGGCCGGCGCCGCGTGATCCGAATACTGAGCGGAGGGATCAATTCTCTTGGGGCAGGCGCTCAGGGGCGTGTGGCACCCTATCCAGGCACACGATAAATCATAACGTACTAGTTGACAAATTCGTTGCCATAGATTATTCCGCAGTAAAACGTTGCGGGGAAAAATAAAATGAATTTGATTCGTAGGTTTTCTGCTATAGTGCTCGTAGCGCTGGTAGGATGTTCGGGAGTGCAATTCCCGGGACCTGACGGAGACACCGAAAGAGGTGTCACCGTGAACAACATCATCACTCACATCGGCAAGGAACTATGCCGCGCCCTCGAGGTTGATTCGAAGCTTAAAAATTATGTCGCCATCGTCGATCTTAGAGTCTGACTCTGAACTCATCCGCAACGAGCTAGCCTCCTGACGAGAAGCATAACTGAGGCGGCGTATAGGAAGGCGGTTGCGGAGGCGATGGTGGCCTCGAACTCCTTGGCCAGCCTGCGGTTTCGGCCCAGCCAC
>CAIMWH010000037.1 GCA_903845065.1 uncultured Rhodospirillales bacterium
GACCAATTCGCGCGCCGGCCTCTTGCAAGCAGCCACAACCAAGGTTCAGATCAACCCAGGACTCTCGCTATGGCTGGATGAAAGTCGGGGGTCAGGTCACGCGGCCAGATCGGCCGCGCCACGGGGGACACACTGCATGAGGCGAAGGCACGCCTACCTGGCCGTGGCGGCACTAGTCCTGATCCCCGTCACCGTAATGCTCGGCGGACGGCTGGCCATCGCCATCAACCCCGAGATCGCCGCCGGGCATCCGAACTACGTGCGCAACTTCTATCTGCTCCAAACCGCGAAGCACGTGGTTATGGCCGGAACCGCCCTGCTTGCCTGCGGCCTGTGGCTGGCCTGTTGCGCCCTGTTCCTAAAGGCCAAGGCCCGCTCATTCCTGTGGCTGCCCTTGGCTATCCTCGGCCCGCTCGGCCTTGCCGCTCTCGCGGTCCTGGCTGACAAATCCGACGGCAACGCGAAGCCCGAGCACGGCCCCACGGCTTGGGTGCGGCACGTGCTGCGCCTGGCCTTCGAGGCCGCGTTTTTCATCGCCGCCTGGTTCGCCGCCTATGAGGCCATGGTCGCCATCCGGGACCTGTTGATCCGGCTCGAATTGCAGCGCACCGGCATGCCCGTCGCCGATATCATCGAACTTCAGAACGCCTCATCCGGCATGTGGGCCTTCGGCGAGGGCCTGGAGGTGATGTTCCTCCTCGCCGTGCTCTACGTCCTGCGGCCGATCGGCTTCAACGTGGCGAAATCCCTCGCCGCCACCGTCGCGGCCCGCCGCGCACGGTAGGCGGCGGCCTCCCTACCCCACGGCGACGCCCAGCCCGGCCAACTCCGGCAACAGCCGCGCCCAGGCAATCAGCCCGTCATCGAAGCTCGACAGGCGGAAGAACTCGTTGGGCGCATGGATGCGCTCGTCGGCGATCGCATAGGACAGCATCACCGTTTCCAGCCCGAGGGCCTCCTTCGCCATCGCGGAAATCGGCAACGTGCCGCCCACCCCCACCCGCAGCGGCTTCTGGCCATGCACTGAAGCGATCACCCGTTCCACCGCCAGCAGGAAGGGGTCCTCATCCGGCACCGCATAGGCCGCCGTGCCGCCCCGCTCTCGGCTGACCGTAAGGTCGGCCCACCCCGGCAGATGCGCACGCAGATGCGCCTCCACCGCGTCCCCCGCCCGCTTCGGGTTCTGCCCGGGACCGAGCCGGCAGGACAGCTTGGCATGCGCCTCGGCCGGAATAACCGTCTTGCCCCCGGGCCCCTGGTAGCCGCCCCACACGCCGTTCACCTCGATGGTCGGCCGCAGCCACAGGCTCTCCAGCAATTCCACGCCAGGCTCGATCGCCCCCGGCCGCGCCCCGATCTCGGCAAAAAACGCCGCCTCGTCGAACCCCAGCCCATGCATCCCGGCATAGTCCGCGTTGGACGGCCGCTTCAGCCCGTCTATGAAGCCGGGCACCGCAATCCGCCCGTCCGCGTCATGCAATGACGCCAGCAGCCGCGCCAGCACCATCGCCGCATTGCCCACCGGCCCGCCATAACGCCCCGAGTGCAGATCGGTCCCCGCCGTCCGCACCGCGAGCTCCATGCCCGCGAGGCCACGACTGTTGGTGTTGATCGTGGGGATACCCGGCCGCCACCGCCCGCCATCGGCGGATACCAGCACATCCGCCGTCAGCAGGTCGCGATGCGCCGCCATGATCGCCGGCAGCGAGCGGCTGCCGATTTCCTCTTCGCCTTCCAGCAACAGCTTCACGTTGACTGGCAACCCGCCCGTCACCGCCAGCCACGCCTCCAACCCGGACACCGCGATCCACAACGGGGACTTGTCGTCGGACGCCCCGCGCGCATGGATGCGCCCATCCCGGATGGTGGGCTCGAACGGCGGCGTCTCCCACAGCGCGAGCGGATCGGGCGGCTGCACGTCGTAATGCCCATACACCAGGATCGTCGGCATCCCCGGCGCCCCCAGCCACGAGGCATACACCGCATCATGCCCGCCGGCGTTCAACCGCTGCACGTTCTGCATGCCGATCCGCCGCAGCCGCGCCTCCAGCAGCCCCGAGGCCCCCGCCATCCCCGCCGCATACGCTGGATCGGTCGAAACCGACGGCTGCGCGATGAACCCGAGCAACTCCTCCAGCAGCCGCGGCTTGTTCGCCTCCAGCCAGGCTTCGACCGCGGCGCTCATCGCCCGCCGTCCACCTGGATCACCTGCCCGTTCACGAAGCTGCCAAGCTCCGACGCAAAGAACACCACGCCATTGGCGATATCCTGCGCCGAACCCAGCCGTTTCAGAGCGATCCGCTCCACCAATGCCGCCTGCCCGTCAGTGCCGTAGCTCTCCCACTGCACCTCGGTCGTCGGATTGCTGCGGATGAACCCCGGCGCCACCGAATTCACCGTAATGCCGAACGGCCCGAACTCATGCGCCAACTGCCGGGTCAGCCCGATTACCGCGTGCTTGGCCGCGCAATACGCCTGGATGCCGGTCAGCGAGGCCTGCAACCCGGCGCCCGACGAAATATTGATGATCCGCCCGTGCCCGGCCTTCTTCATCCCCGGCACCACCGCGCGGGACATCGCCATCGCGGCGCCCACATTGATGGCGAAAATCCGGTCCCAATCCTCGTCCGGCACGTCTTCCAGCGGCCGGTTCTTCTGCCCGGCGACGCCACCGGCATTGTTCACCAGCACATCCGCCGCCCGCCCCATGCAATGTCCGGCCACGCTCTGCACCCAGTCCGCCGCCGCCTTGCGATCGCCGAGGTCCACCACGGAGGTATGTATATTCCCCACCTTCGCCGTCTCGGCCAGCGCATCGGCCAGGATATCGCATCCGTACACCGTCGCCCCCAACCCGGCGAAGGTCTGCGCGATGCACCGCCCCAACCCATGCCCAGCGCCAGTCACCATGACGATTTTGCCGTCAAACCGAATATGCATCGCAGAATTCCTTCATGTCATCCCCCTCCCGCGCAGGCGGGAGAGGGCAGGGGGGGCAGCCGCGGGAACTACGCCCCCGCCGGCCCCAGCAACTCCAGCAAGTTCGCGTCCGACATCGGCCGCGTGCCGTTCTCCACCTCGTGGATCATATCCACCAGCTTGCGCACCGTCGGGCAGCCCAGGCCGTGCTTGGCACCGATCTCCGCGATCGGCCAGATCTGCACGTCGATCTCCGTCCGCCGCTTGCGGATCGCCAGGTCCCGCCATACGCCCGAGTGCGTCTTCGCATTGGGCCGGTTGAACGCCACCATGGCATCCACGCAGGCAGCCGCCCCCGCCATCGGCGCATTGGGCATGAACGCGCGCGGATCGAAGCCGTTGAACCCCTTGGGATCAACCCCCTCGGCCAACGCCACCTCCACAGCCTCGCGCCCCAGCGCCCGCCACACCGGCAGCAACTCCGGCCGCGCCAGGCAGTCGGCAATGCCGAGATCGCCCAGCGCCTGCGCGAACAGCATGGCGCCGTAGCCCAGCTTGCCCCACAAATAGCCCCAGATTTCCGCCGTGGTGATCGCCCCCGGCTCGAAATCCAGCATCACCCTGTGCAGGTCTTCCAGCCGCGCCGTCATCCGCCCGGTCACCTCGCCGAGCACCACCGCCCCGCGCCCGCCGAACATCACCTCGCCCGGCTCCATCCAGTCCGCGCTGAAATTCACGAACGCACCGATGGTGCGGTCCCGCCCCACCACGCGCTGGATCACCTTCTCGCACAGCCCGTTCTGGGTGGAGAGAATATAGCCGTCCTGCGCCAGGTGCGGCGTGATCGCCCGCGCCGCCTCGTGCGTGTGATGCGCCTTCACCGCCAGGAACACGTGCTTCCACGTCCCCTGCAACTCATGCGGCAGGAAGGACGGCACCTTGATCGAGAAATTCTCGATCGGCCCGGTGATCCGCAACCCCTGGTCCCGCACCGCCGCCACATGCTCAGGCACGATATCCACGAACGTGATGTCATGCCCGGCACGCGCCAGATACGCCCCGATGGTGCCGCCGATCGCCCCGGCGCCCCAGATCAGAATGGGCCCCATCACCAGGTCTCCAGCAGCGCGCGGGTCTCGGCCACCGCCACCTCCCAGATCTTCAGCATCTCCGCATCCGGCCGCTGCGAGCGTCCGCCGAAATTGCCGTCCTCGATCAGGTTGCGCGTCTCGAACGGCGGCAGGGTCTTGAGCCGGTCGGTATCGACCATCTCCTTCACCTCATCCGCCGGCGTGCTCGCCAGCCGCGTCCAGGGGAAATTCTCCAGCCAACTGCCATGGCTCGCCACCCGGTCGAACTGCTGCACCTGCGCCATCGTCTTGGGCGCCTTCCACCAGTCATGGAAGCGAACGCGGCAATCGGGATTGTCCATCATCCATTCCTGCGCCAGCGCCGCCGCCGGCTGGTTCCCGCCATGACCGTTGACGATCATGATGCGGCGAAACCCCGAGCGCTTCATGCTGTCCAGCACATCGCGCACCACCGCGCACAGCGTCTCCACCCGCAGCGTCACCGAACCCGGATAGGCCTGGAAATACGGCGCCAGCCCGAACGGAATGGCCGGAAACACCGGCACCCCCAAGGGCTCGGCGGCTTCGACGGAAACCCGCTCGGCCAAAATCGCGTCCGTCATCAGTGACAACCCGGCATGCTGCTCGGTGCTGCCGATCGGCAGGATGGCGCGCTCGTCATTGCGCACCCAGTCTTCGACCATCCGCCAATCCATATCGGCAATGCGCATTTATAGCCTCCGCTCGTGTTTCCGGCGGGGCCACGCTGCCACAGTGGGCGGGCAGGTCAAGCGACCTGCCGGGTCAGCCGCTATTTAAGCTTGGGAACCAGGATATCGCAGTTGGTCCGCCCGGCCATCAGGCAATCCTCGATGGCCGATTTCGCCTGCAACTGCCGCGTCACCCACATGCAGATCACCAGCACGAGCAGCGTCACCGCCAACCCGGCGAGGCTTGCCGTCCGGCGATCCGCCGCTTCGGCATCCCGGTCATTGAAAACCAGACGATAGATCTTGGCCATCGCCGCGCTCCCGTCCCCGGCCCGCTCATGCGTTCCGTGATCAATGCAATCTAGCCCATGCATCGCCCGCCAAGGCAAGCGACACATGCATGACCGCCACGCTGCACCGATGCGGATAACGCGGTCGTGACATCGCAACGGAGCGGGCAGATTGCGCGCCATGACGCTCCTGATCCAGGCCCTGCCGCTACTCGCCCTCGTCCTGCTCCTCGGCACCGGCCGCGCCAGCCCGCCCATCGCCTGCGCCGTCGCCCTGATCGCCACCATCCCGGCCGCCTGGCTCGCGGTCCCCAGTGGCGCCGACCCCGCCACCTGGCTCACCGGCTATCTGATCCGCAGCACGTCGGAGGGCCTCTGGCTCGCCCTCATCCCGGTCGGCATCGTGCTCGGCGGCTTGGTGTTCCACGAGGGGCTGCGCACCACCACCGAGGCCAACGGCCCCCCCGCCGATCCGGTCGATACCCTGTTCACCGGCGCCTTCCTCCTCGGCGGCTTCACCGAAACCGTGACCGGCTTCGGCATCGGCACCGTGTTCGCCCTCGCCGCCTTCCGCCGCGCCGGCGTCACCGGCACCATCGCGGCGGCGCTGGCGATCTTCTCCCAACTGCTGATCCCTTGGGGCGGCCTCGGCCCCGGCACCGCGGTGGGCGCCGCGCTTTCCGGGCTGGCCGGGCAGGACCTCGCGGGCCGCAACGCCTACATCCTCGCTGTCGAATTGCCGCTGCTGCTGCCGCTGTTCTGGTCCCTCTGCGCCCGCGCCGGACACCCCGTTCCCGCCCGCCAACGCCTGGCCCAACTCGGCTGGCTCCTCGCCGAGGGTGCCCTGCTGATCGGCGCCCACCATATCGCCGCCTGGGAAGTCTGCGGCCTGCTTGCCACTGGTATCGTGCTCGCCGCCCGCCTGTTCCTCGCCAACCCGCCGCAAGGCCGCGCCGGCTGGATGCAAGCCGCCCGCGCCACCGCCCCCTACCTCCTCCTCGCCGGCACCCTGCTCGCCAGCCGCCTCTGGCACGGCGCCCCCGCCCTCGCCCCATTCCCCGGCCTGCCCGCGCTGCCGCTGAACCACGCGGTGGCGAGCCTGTGGCTGGTCGCCTTGATCCTCGCGGTGCGCAACCGCAGCCTCCTCACCCCCCTGCGTCACGCCGTGCAGCGCGGCCGGCGCCCGGCGATCGCGCTGCTGATGTTCGTCCTCCTCGCCCGCTTCCTCGCCTATGCCGGCGTGCCGCAAGCCCTGGCCGGCGCCCTGGCCGGCAGTTTCGGCGCCTTCGCCCCCTATGCCTCCCCCATCCTGGCCGGCGTCGCCGGCTTCTTCGCCGGCTCCAATGTCGGCTCCAACAGCGCCATGATGCCGCTGCAAACCGAACTCGGCCGTGTCGCCGGCCTCGGCCCCCTCGTCCTGCCCGCCATCCAGAACGGCACCATCTTCCTCCTGCTGTCTCCCCAGGTCTGCGCCATGGCGAGCGCGTTGGCCGGTGGCAACGCCACCCCGCGCGGCATCTGGCGCCTGGCCTGGCCGATTTTTCCCCTCGGCATCGCCGTCGGCATGGCATTCGTCGCCTGGGGCTGACAAACTCCCGCCATGCGCCAAGCCGCCCAGCACCTCGCCGCCGTATGCCCGAACATGAAGGCACTCATCGCCCGCATCGGCCTGCCCCGCCTCGGGCGGGACACGCATTCTCCCTACGAATCCCTCGTCCGCGCGATCGCCCACCAGCAACTCCACGGCGCCGCCGCCCGCACCATCACCGCCCGCTTTGTCGCCCTCTACGCCCCGGCCGATTTCCCCACCCCCGAACAAGTCCTCGCCACCGAGGACACCGCCATGCGCGCCTGCGGCTTCTCCGGCAGCAAGGTCGCCGCCATCCGCGACATCGCCGCCAAGGCCGCCGACGGTACCGTCCCCACCCGCCGCGCCGCCGCCCGCCTCTCCGATGACGCCCTGATCGAACGCCTCACCACTATCCGCGGCGTCGGCCGCTGGACGGTGGAAATGCTGCTGATGCACACCCTCAACCGCCCCGACATCTTCCCGGTCGATGATTTCGGAGTGCGCGAAGGGTATCGCATCCTGCACGGGCTAGAGGCGCAGCCCAAACCCAAGGTCCTGGCCGAACTGGGAAAACTCTACGCCCCCTACCGCAGCGCCGCCGCCTGGTATTGCTGGCGCGCCGTCGACGAAAGCAAAACGCCGAAGCCAAACGGATAAGACCGTCTAGCCGTTCAGAAAAGCCTCAACCACCGCCAGGAATCCCTCCGGATTATCGGCATGCAGCCAATGTCCGGCATCCTTCAGCACCGCCATCCGCGCCCGCGGAAACAGCGCCCGGATCACCGGCCGATGCTCTGGCAGGATGTAGTCCGACCGCGCCCCCCCCAGGAACAGCGCCGGCCCGTCATACGTCGCCCCGAACTCCGGCCACCCGAGAATATCGTCGAGCCCATCGGCGATTTCCGCCAACCCCGGCCGCCATGCCGGCGCCGCGCCAAACCGCAGGTTCTGCAACAGGAACCCCCGCATCGAGGCATCCGGCACCGCCTCGGCCAACGCCGCATCCGCCGCCGCCCGCGTCAGGTCCGGCGTCAGCACCAGCGCCCGCATCGCCGCGATGATCGGCGCGAACCGCGGCGGATTGCCCACCGGCGCGATATCCGCCACCAGCACGCGCGAGACCGCCTCGGGCGCCGTCAAAGCCAGTGCCATCGCCACCTTGCCGCCCATCGAATGCCCGATCACCGCGGCCGGCAGCGCGCCCAGCCCCGCTAGCGTCTCCCGCACATCCGCCGCCATCGCGGCGTAACGCATCCCTGCCGCATGCGGACTGCCGCCATGATTGCGCAGATCGAGCGCGATCACCCGCCGCACCCCCGCCAACCGCCGCTGGATGGCGCCGAAATTCCGCGCCTGCCCGAACAGCCCGTGCAACAGCACCACCGGCGGCCCCTCGCCCAGCACAATCGCCTCAAGCTTCATCGCCGCGCCGGCCAGGCCGCAATGCCCACGCCCCCCAGGATCAACCCGGACCCAATCATCAAGTCGACCCCGAACGGCTCCCCCAGCCACCAGGTCGACAGCGCCAGCCCCGCCGCCGGCGTCGCCAGCAGCCCCACCGAGGCCACCATCACCGGCAGGCTCGCCGCCACCTGCATCACGCACCAGGTTCCCACCGGCCCCGCAAATCCGCCGATATATACCATCGACCACATCGAGGCCGCGTTCCACGCCCCCACCGAACCATGCCGCAACGCCCACGGCAGCAGCGCCACCGTCGCCACCAGGAAGCACCACGGCAGCAACTGCAACATCGACAGCGCCGGCGGTCGCGCCCGCACGATGATGATCGCCATCGCGAAGGTGAACGCCGCCCCGAGCAGATAGAAGTGCCCCAGCAGCACCCCCGGCGCATTCCAGTCGATCGACCACGGCGACATCAGCACCGCCGCCCCCGCCACCCCGAACCCCGCGGCGATCCAGCGCCGTGCCGATACCGCCTCGCGCAGCACCAGCATGGAGAGCGGCGCGATGAAAATCGTCGTCACATTGGCCAGGATGGTGGTCCGCCCTGCCGGCACATAGGCCACCGCCTCATGCGCAAAGGCGAAAAACGCCGCCAACTGCCCTAGCCCGACCCCAAACAACGCCGGCCAATCCTGCCGCCCCGGCACCCGCAGCCGCCCTAGCAACCTGAGCAGCGCAAACGCCACCGCCGCCGAAAACCCCGCCCGCCCCACCGCGAACCACGATGCCGCCGCCCCCGCCGCCAACGCCACCTTGGTGATCGGCCACGCGCTCGACAGCAGCACGATGGAGCCGAGCAGTTGCAGCAGCCCCGCCGGCGGGATGGTCGCCTGCCTCACGCTGCTACGTGGAGCATGATCTTTCCGATATGCGTCGAACTCTCCATCAGCGCATGCGCCGCCGCCGCCTCGGCCAGCGGGAACACCTTGTGGATCACCGGCCCCGCCCGGCCCGCCTCCAGCAGCGGCCAGACCTTCGCCCGCAGCGCATCGGCGATCGCACCTTTCTGCGCCGTGGTGCGCGGCCGCATCGTCGAGCCCGTCACCGTCAACCGCCGCACCATGATCGGCGCCAGGTCCATCGCCTCCACCTTGGAGCCACCGAGGAAGGCGATCAGCACCAGCCGCCCATCCATCGCCAGGCTCTTGATGTTGCGCGAGAAATACGTCCCGCCCACCATATCGAGCACCACATCCACGCCCCGCCCGCCGGTGAGCTTCTTCACCTCGTCGGCAAAGTCCGCCGTCCGGTAATTGATGCCCGCATCCGCCCCCAGCCCCACGCAGGCCGCTACCTTGTCGTCCGAACCCGCCGTCGCATACACCGTCGCGCCGAACGCCTTGCCCAACTGGATCGCCGTCACCCCGATGCCCGAGGTGCCGCCATGCACCAGCACGGTCTTGCCCGCCGCGAGCCGCCCATGGCCGAACATATTGGCCCACACGGTGAAATACGTCTCCGGCACCGCGCCCGCCCGAATGGCGTCATACCCCTTGGGCCAAGGCAGCGTCTGCGCCGCCGGCGCCACGCAATACTCGGCATAGCCGCCGCCATTGGTCAGCGCGCACACAAGGTCACCTATCTTGTAGCCCGTCACCTCGGCGCCCACGGCCACCACCTCGCCGGCCACCTCCAGCCCGATCAACGGGCTCGCCCCCGGCGGCGGCGGATACGCCCCGGTCCGCTGCGCCACATCCGGCCGGTTCACCCCGGCCGCCAGCACCCGGATCAGCACCTCATCCGCCCGCGCCACCGGCACCGCCGCCGTGGACGGCTGCAACACCTCGGGCCCACCCGGGGCCACGGCGGCAATGATGTTCATGCTGGTGGGAATGCTCATGGGATGCTCCGGCGATTTGTCTGCATTGTCCGGCCCGCCGCCCAGGGGGTCAATGCCGCCCCACCGCGAAGCTGAACAGCCGGTCCTTCCCCAGCAAAAACGCCCGCCCGCCGCCCGGAAACAGCGCCCGGATTTCCGGATGCCCCACGTCGAGCCCCCCAGTATACGCCCCCAGCGCCGGCAGCATCAGCCGCCGCGGATCGGTCATGAAACACGGCCGCGTCACCACCGTACCCCGCACCGGCACCGCCGCCTTCGGATGGTGATGCCCGCAGAACTCCCCCACCACCCGGCCGGGCGCGCCCTGGTGACGAAACACCAGCTTGCCGTCGCGAAATTCCTCCACACTCGCTCCCCGCAGCCCCGACGGCAGCTTGTCGTGATTGCCGGTCACCCAGACGAAATCGAAATCCGCCGCCATCGCCGCCAGCCGCGCCGCATCCTGCCGCTGCAACCGCGCCGCCCCGCCGTCGTCATGAAACGTGTCGCCCAGCGCCACCACCGTCTCCGGCCCATACCGCCGCAACAGCGTGGCGAGCACATCCAGCGTCGCCCGCGTATCCCACGGCGGCAGCAGCGCCCCCTGCCTGGCCGCCGCCGAGCCCTTCTCGAAATGCAGATCCGCCACCGCCAGCAACCGGCGCGCCGGCCAGAATATCGCCCCCGCCGGATCAAGCAGCAGCCGCTCGCTGGCGAAATGCAGCACCGCCGCCCCGCTCACAGCAGCCGCCCCTGCCGCTCGGGCGTCTTGCGAGCCTGCCCCCGCCGCACCGGCTCCAGCCGCCCCTCCGCCTCCGCCACCAGCGTCTCCGCCTCCGCCAGCAGATCGTCATCGGTGATCCCGCTGCGCACGCTCTCCCGCCCGATTTCCAGCAACACCGGCACCGCCAACGGTGACACCCGGGACAGCGCCATATGCCGCACCCGCCCCTGGATACGCGTCAACATCCCCGAAATCCGCCCCACATCGGTCAGCCCCCCCGCCGCATCGGCCCAGGTGGCGCGCAGCAGAATATGGTCCGGCTGATGCTTGCGCAGCACGTCATAGATGAGGTCGGAATTCACCGTCACCTGCCGCCGGTTCTTCTCCGCCCCCGGCGAATTGCGTTGGATCAGCCCGGCGATGACGGCGACATTGCGGAAGGTGCGGCGCAGCATGGAACTTTCGGCCATCCAGGATTCGAGATCGTCCCCCAGCATATCGGTTTCGAACAGCCGGGCGATGTTGAACGGTTCATAGGCGCTCCACACCGCCAGCACATAGTCGGTGGCGACAAACCCGAGCGGATGAAACCCGAACCGCTGCATCCGCCGCGTCAGCAGCATCCCCAGCGTCTGGTGCGCATTGCGGCCCTCGAAGCAGTAGGCCACCAGGAAGTGCTTGTCCCCGCGCGGAAACGTCTCCACCAGCAGATCATCGCGCCCCGGCATGCGGGAGATACCGCGCTGCAAGCCGAGCCACTCGCGCACCTCCTCGGGAAACGCCGCCCATTTGGCCGGGTCCTGCAACATCCCCCGCACCCGGTCCGCGAGGTTGGTGGTCATCGGCATCCGCCCACCCGCATAGGCCGGCACCTTGGGCTCCCCGGTGCCACCCTCCGCCACCTCGCACACCGTCTCCCGCAACCGCAGGAACTTCAGCATCCGCCCGGCGAAAATAAAGGTATCCCCCGGCGTCAGCATATTGACGAAGTATTCCTCCACCTCCCCCAGCAACGGCCCGCCGCGCAGCCGCACCTTCAGCAACGGCTCCTCGACAATGGTGCCGATATTCATCCGATGCTGCCGCGCCACCCGCTCGCCCATGATGTGCACCATCCCGGTGCTGTCCCGGAACAGCCGCCGGTAACGCTCATAGGCCGAAAGCGCATAGCCGCCGTCCTCGACAAACCGCAGCACGTCATCGAAATCCTGCCGGCTCAACCCCGCATACGGCTGCACCCGGCGTATCTCGGCGAACACGTCATCGGGATAAAACGGCCCCGCGCAGGCCACGCCCAGCAGATGCTGCGCCAGCACATCGAGCCCCCCCGGCCGCGGCGGATCGCCATCGAGTTCGCCCTCTTGCACCCCCGCGATCGCCGCCTCGCATTCCAGCACCTCGAACCGATTGGCCGGCACCAGAATGGCGCGCGAGATTTCGTCCATCCGGTGATTGGCCCGCCCCACCCGCTGCAACAGCCGCGAAACCCCCTTCGGCGCCCCCACCTGCAACACCTGGTCCACCCCGCCCCAGTCGATCCCGAGGTCCAGCGAAGACGTCGCGACCACCGCGCGCAGCCGTCCCTCCGCCATCGCCGCCTCCACCCGCTTGCGCTGGTCGAGTTCGAGGCTGCCATGATGAATGGCGATCGGCAGCGTCTCGTCGTTCAGCCGCCACAGCGCCTGGAACAGCAGTTCCGCCTGCGCCCGCGTATTGACGAACACGATGGTCATGCCCGCCTCCCGGATACGCGCCAGGATCTCCGGCGCCGCATCCAGCCCCATATGCCCGCCCCACGGCAGCCGCCCCTGGGGCAGCATCACCGAGATATCCGGCGCCGCCCCGCCCTGCACCGTCACAACCCGCCCGGCCCCGACATACGCCGCGATGGCCGCCGGGTGCGCCACCGTGGCCGACAGCCCGATCCGATGCGCGCCAGGCGCCACGCTCGCCAGCCGCGCCAGCCCCAGCGCCAGCATGTCCCCCCGCTTGGTGCCGGCCAGCGCATGCACTTCGTCGATCACCACCGCCCGCAGATGCGCGAACATCGGCATCGCCTCGGGCTGCGACAACAGCACCGCGAGGCTCTCGGGCGTCGTCAACAACAGGTTCGGCGGCTTCTCCCGCTGCCGCCGCCGCTCCTCGGTGGACGTATCCCCGCTGCGCGCCGCCGTGGTGATGGGCAGCGCCATCTCCGCGATCGGCCGCGCCAGATTGCGCGCCACATCCGCCGCCAGCGCCTTAAGCGGGCTGACATACAACGTGTGCAACGTCTCGCGCGGCGCTTCGGCAAGATCGACCAGGCTCGGCAGAAACCCCGCCAGCGTCTTGCCGCCCCCGGTCGGCGCGATCAGCAGCACGCTCTCCCCCGCCCGCGCCGCGGCCAGCACATCAAGCTGATGCGCCCGCGGCGCCCAGCCGCGCGCGGCGAACCAGGCTCGGAAGTGTTCTGGCAATGTTCCCGGCACGTCGGCAGACTAGGCGGCGCGGCCGGAGCAGGGAAGGGCCTACTTGGTGACGCCGGCAGGGCATTCCACCGGCGGCGGATAGGCGCCATCGGCGAGGCAGGTCGGGATGGTGATGGTACGCACCTGGGTATCGGGCGGCAGCGGCGCGCAAACGCCATTGGGCAGCGCGGTGCAGGTGCCGGCCGCCAGCGCGGTGATCAGCACCGTGCGCGCGATCTTGGAATGGTCGATGGCATAGCCGATGGTGAAATTCTCGGAAATCACGGCATGGGCCGCCCCGCCCTTCACCGGGTCATCCGCCACCACCCGCAGGTTGTTCACCGCCGTGCCGCCTTGCAGCAGATGCCCATCGGCGGAAAACAACACCGGCCGGTAGCTCAGCGCATAGGCGTTGGCGGTGCCGGTGATCATCGCGCACGCCTGCATCGTCACCACCGTCTGCTTCGTCGCCGGATTGCCGGCGACGGTGGTTTCGTACACGCCGAACTTCGCATCGCGGATCGTCACCGGCCCTTCACCGGCGGCGGCGGGCGCAAGGCAGGCGGCCGACGGCGCCGGTTGTGCCTGGGCGCCATGTGCCACGAACAACGCCATGCCGATGAGAACCAGAGTGCGCATGATGGGCTCTTCCCTGTGGTGCCGATACGGGGGCAGTCTACCGGCCAGCCGAGCGAAGGGAAACGTCATATGGCCGAGATCAGGGTGCTCTCCGATATCAACGCGCGGGTCTGGAAAATCGAGGTCGCCGTCGGTGACCAAGTGGGCGAGGGCGATGTGCTGCTGATCCTCGAATCGATGAAGACCGAACTCCCCATCGAAGCCCCCCACGCCGGCCGCGTCGCCGCCATCCTGGTCGCCGAGGAGGACACGGTGGAAGAGGAGCAGCCGCTCGTGCTGCTCGAATCCTGATGCCCATTACCGCCCGCCGCCTCGGCCCCATCATCGGCCCGGACCTCCACCCCAGCATCGGGGAGAACATCCAGGGCCCCTCCCTGATCCGCGTGCCGGACTGGGTACCCAACCGCCTCGGCGCCTACTACCTCTATTTCGCCGACCACAAGGGCAGCTACATCCGCCTCGCCTACGCCGATGCCGTTGAGGGTCCCTGGACCATCCACGTCCCCGGCAGTCTCCATCTCGCCCACTCCGGCTTCCCCGCCGAACCGCTGGCCGTCACCGACGCCGAACTCGCCGACATCGCCGCCCGCATGGCCCGCGCCGGCGTGGTGATCTCGCATGACCTGCGCGAGGAGGTCACCACCCCCCATATCGCCTCGCCCGACGTGCACGTGGACGAAGCCCGCCGCCGCATCGTGATGTATTTCCACGGCCTCGAAACCATCGGCAACCAGGTCACCCGCGTCGCCCTCTCCGAGGACGGCATCACCTTCACCCCCCAGCCCGAGATACTCTCCAAATCCTACCTGCGGGTCTTCCGCCACGCCGGCATGGTCTACGGCCTCACCATGCCCGGCCAGATCTCCCGCTCCGCCGACGGGCTGCACGGCTTCGAGCAGGGCCCGCTGCTGTTCAACCCCGACATGCGCCACGCCGCCGTCCTCAAGCGCGGCCACCGCCTCCTCGTCTTCTGGACCCAGGTGGGCGAAGCCCCGGAACGCATCCTGCTGAGCGAAATCGACCTCTCCGCCGATTGGATGTCCTGGCGCGACTCCCCGCCCGTCGAAATCCTCCGCCCCGAGCACGCGTGGGAGGGCGCCGCGGCCCCACTGCTCCCCTCCGTCCGCAGCACCGCCTACGGCCTGGTGAACCAACTGCGCGACCCCGCCATCTTCGAGGACGTCTGCCGCGTGTTCCTGCTCTACGCCATCGGCGGCGAAAGCGGCATCGCGCTGGCGGAGTTGTCAGGGCTGGCCTGAACCGCCGGCAGCCGGATCTCGAACACGGCCCCGCCATCCTCGTTGGCCGCCGTGATGGTACCGCCCATCTCCACCACGGTGCCGAACACCAGCGCCAGGCCCAGCCCGGTGCCGCGCCCCGGCGGCTTGGTGGTGAAGAACGGCTCGAACACCCGGGGCAGGGCGGCGGCCGGAATGCCGCCCGCCCGATCCTCCACCCGCAGCGTCACCGCGCCATCCTCGCAGCCGCCGCGCACCGTGATGGTCCGCGGCACCCCGGGCGCCGCGTTGGCATAGGCATCCACCGCGTTGGACAGCAGATTGATCAGCACCTGCTCCATCGGGATCGCCACCCCCGCCACCGCCGGCAGATCGGCCGGCACCAGGTCGACAATCTCGCAGCACCTGAGCTTCGAGCGCAGGATTTCCAGCGCATCATCCAGCACCGCCCGCCAGGTGATCGGCCGCAATTCCTCATGCTCGTTGCGCGCGAACACCCGCATATGGTCAATCAGCCGGGACGCCCGCTGCACCTCGCCGATAATCTTGGCCACCCGGCCGCGCACCCCCTCGATATTGGCCGGCGTGCGGTCGAGCAGGAAGGCCGCGTTCTGCGCGGTGAAGCTGATGCTGGCGAGCGGCTGGTTGAGTTCATGGGCCAGGCCGGTGGCCATCTCCCCCAGCGTGAGCAGCGTGGTCACCTGCTGGCGATGCAACTGCTCGTGCTTCTCGCGGGTGATCTCCGAGATATAGCCCACCACATCCACCGCCGCGTCATCGCGCAGGTTGTGGTGCCGATCGGTCACGCGCACCGTGTTGCGCACCCAGCGCGCGCCGCCATCCTCGGTGGTCACCGCATAATCCTCGCTGCGGGTGGCGTTGTGCCGCAGTGCCCGTATCGCCTCGATCTGCTCCGGCACGGCGAGAATGGTCGCCAGCGTCGCCGGATCGGCCGTGCTGCCGCCGATGTCCTGCGTCACCCGCGACGCATCGCCGAACACATGCAGGATCTCCACCTCGGCGGGATGAATGCGGGCGCGATACAGCAGCCCCGGGCCAAGCTGGGCGGCGGCGCGCAGGTTCTCCTCGGCGATGCGCCGCGCCGCCTCGGCCGCCTGAAGCCGGGCGCGGTCCTGCTCCAGCCGGATCGCGAACCCGATCTCGTCGCTCAGGCGCTGGAACAACTCAAGCTCGTCCTGGCCGAACGCCTCCGCCTCGGCGGCATACACCAGCAGCGCGCCCACCACCGTATCGCCCGCCTTGCACGGCAGCGTGATGCTGGAGCGAACGCCGAATTGCCGGCCACGATCGCGCCAGGTGGCATATTTCGGATCGGTCTCCGCATCCCGCATGATCTGCGGCACCCCCTCGCGGATCGCCGTCCCGGTTGGCCCCTGCCCCTCGGGCCGGTCCGCCGCCCAACTCACGTTGAGCCCCTCCATATACCCCGCCGCCCGCCCGGCGCTGGCGACGAAGCGGATCGGCAGCCCCGCGGTGGTTTCCGGCAGCCCGACGCAGGCCAGGTTGTAGGCCGGCTCCTCCACGATGCTTTCGCACACCCGCATCATCACCTCATGCAGGCTGCCCGAGCGCACCAGCGTCGACAGCGAGCGCGAATACGATGCCAACGCCCAGTTCAACCGCTGCATCGCCGCCTCGGCCGCATGCTCGGCCGTCACGTCGATCAGGAACCCCACCACCTCGAACGCGTCCTCCGTCGCCTCCATCCGCCGCACCGCCTCCCGCAGCCACAACCGCTGGCCGTGCAGCATGATCGGGTACTCGGTCATCGCGACACCGTTCGGTCCGGCCTTGGCCAACGCTGCCATGCGGACCGCGGCGAGATCGATCCCGGCGAGATTGGTCAGGAACCCCGGCGTCGCCGCCTCCGTGGCGGTCACCCCGAACATCGCCTCCACGCTGGGAGACACGTAGGAAATATGGGCGGCCTGGCCGGGTTCCTTGGTGAGCTGGAAGAAAACCCCCGGCGCCACGTCAAGGATACGGTCAGCCCGTGCCCGTGCCGCGGCCAAAGCGTGATCGCGCGCGCGATGTTCGGTCACGTCGCGCAGCGAGGTGATGGCGCGCACCCGGCTGGGCTCGATCGGGTTGCTGGACATCACCGTGCTGGAGGCCACCCAGACCACGCTGCCGTCGGCGCGCTGGGCGCGATACTCGGCCTCGGGCAGTTGCTCGGCGCTCAGGGCGGCGCGCTTGCGTGCGCTCACCCAGTCCCGATCCTCCGGCGCGATCAGCGATTCGAAGCTGCGCCCGGCCAGTTCCGCCGCCGGCACCCCGAAGATGATGCCGGCCTGCCGGCTGGCGAACGCGATGCGCAGGTCCCCGTCGCTCAGGTTGTCGAACACCAGCACCCCATCGGCCATGTCGTCGATCACCGCGCGAAACCACGCCTCGCTGCGCGCGAGGTCATTGGCCCGTGCCGCCTGCAGGCCGCTGCGGTGCAGGGTGAGGAATGCGAACCCGCCGAACAGCGCGAAGCTGACGATGCCGGCATCGAGCAGCATCGACCAGTGCCACAGCGCGTCATCCAGCGCGGCGCGGATCGTCTCCTGCGCCGGGCGGGACAGCCCGACATAAACCTGCAGCGCCGCGCCCGGGATGGCGCGCATCGCCGCATAGCGCGGCACCCCATCCCCCAGCCCGCCCATCGGGTTGCCGAACACCGCGTTGTCGCCGAGATGGCTGAGATCGCGCCGCATCAGCACCGCGCCATCGTCGCGCAGCAGCATGATCTCGTCCTCGGGCTCCAGCGCGATATCCCGGCTGAGCCGCGCCAGCATGTTGGCCCGCAGCGACACATCGGTGATCGCCCGCAGCGCCCCATTGGCATCGCGCATGGCGCGCACCGCCTGCACCGTCCAGGCGCCGCTGGTGCGCCCCAGCACCGGCGCGCCGAACGCCATCTCAAGGGACGGAACGGCCCGAAGCTGGCGAAAATAATCGCGATCGGCGAAGTTCTGGCGCACCGGCTCGCGTGACAAGTTGGTCCACAACTGGGCGCCATCCGCCGCCAGGCCCGAGACCTGCGCCACATCGGGCCCGCCGAACCCGGTATCGGGATCGAGATACGGCCGCAGCAGTTCCACCGCCCGGCTGTCCCCCGCAAGGTGCGCCTCGGTCACCAGCCGGGCGAGGTCATGGCTCACATTGGCCTGTTGCAACGTCGCCGCGATGGTGTCGCCAAGCTGGGCCGCGATGGCGGTGGCCCGCGCGGTGGCCTGCCGGTCGAACATCGCCCCGTTTTCGTGGCGCACCTCGTTGTAGCGCCAGTTCACCAGCGCCAGCAGCCCCACGGCCACCGCGACGATCAGCGTGATGGCCGACAGCCGGAACGACGCCAGGTGCAGCGGGGTGCGCGCCATGCTCTAGCCGGCCGGTGGCAATCGTATGGTGAACCGCGCGCCGCGCCCGGTGTTGGTCGCAACGATAGTCCCGCCGCTGGCCTCCAGCGCCGAGCGGCACAATGCCAGCCCCAGCCCGGTGCCCTTGCCGACCTCCTTGGTGGTGAAGAACGGATCGAACACCCGGCTCAGCACGCTGTCCGGAATGCCGCCCCCGGTGTCTTCCACGTCGATTTCGACAAACCCCGCCGTGGTGCCGTTGCTCGCCGCCACGCTGCGCCCGGTCACCGTCAGGCGCTGTTCGGCCCGGTTCTCCATCGCGTCGCGCGCATTGAGGAACAGGTTGAGCAGCACCCGCTCAAGCTGGAGCTTCTCGCACAGCACCGGCGGCAGGCTGTCCGGCAGATCGATCTTCACGATGATGCCCGCCGTCCGCAGCAGCTTGCCCACCAAATCGAGCGCCCCGGCCACCGCGGCCGATGCGGTGGTGGCCGATGTGGCATCCCCCGGCTCGCCCCGCCCGAACGCCAGCAGATGGCGCATCGTGTTGCCCAGCCGATCCGCCTGCTGCTCGATCTTCACCAGCGTGCCGCGCACCTTCTCTACCATCGGCAGGCTGTCGGCTGTTTCAAGATACACCTGCGCGGTGGCCGCCTGGGTGGCGATAGCCTGCAACGGCTGGCCGAACTCATGCGCGATGCCGGTCGCCATCTGCCCGAGGGTCGCCAGATTGTCCGAAATCAGCGCCTGCGCCCGCAGCGCCCGCTCCTCGGTGATATCCGACGTCACCCCATACACCTTCACCGCACGGGTGCTGCCATCCGCCGCCGGCGCGCTGAACGTGCACAGCGAGGAGGTGACAAGCTGGCGCATCATCCCGTCCGGCCGCGTGATGCGGAACTCCAGCACGAGGCGGTCATGCGACGGATTGAGCAGCGCCACGTCCCGCTGCTCCATGATCTTGGCGCGGTCATCGGGATGGATCATCGCCAGGATGTCGGTGGCCGATGGCGGTGCTGCCTGCGGCTCCAGCCCATAGATCTCCCATTGCCGCGGCGACCACACCGAGACATTGCCCACCAGGTCGCGCTCGAACACGCCCTGCCCGGTGGCCGCCACCGCATGGCGAAACCGCGTCTCGCTCGCCGCCAGCGCATCCTCCACCACCCGCCGCTCGGTGACATCCATCAGCACGCCCTCGGCGCCCACCGGCCTGCCATCCGCATCGCGCCGATAGGTCACCGTCACCTGCAGATGCCGCACCGCGCCATCGGGCCGGATGATCCGGTAATGGATATCGCCGCGATCCACCGCGGCGCTGTGCCGCAGCGCTGCGAACTGCGCCGTGCGGGATTCGATATCCGCCGGATGGGTGAGGGCATGCAACTCCGCATCCGCCGGCGGCGCGTCACGATGCGGCAACCCATGGATCTTCCACACCATGTTCGACCACTGCGAGGTCGGCTGCCCGAGATCGTGGTGAAACACACAGAACCTGGCCGCCTCGGCAGCCTGGCGGAACAGCGCCTCGCTGTCATGCAGCGCCATTTCCGCCGCCCGCCGCGCCTGCGCCTTGACATGCGCCCGGCGGATCACCGCGAGCAGCTCGTCCAGCACCATCGGCTTGCGCAGGAAATCGAACGCCCCCGCCCGCACCGCCTCGGCCGCACTCGCCACATTGCCATGCCCCGTCATCAGCACGACCTCGATGGCATCCGCCCCGCCCCGCGCCCGCAGGATGCGGTTGGTCAACGCCAACCCATCGATCCCCGGCATGCGGATATCGGTCAGTACCACCGTGATGGCGGGCAGGCTGGCCAGCACATCCAGCGCCTGGATGGCATTGGCTGCCGTGCTGACAACAATATCCTGCCACGACAGGAAATCGCGCAGTTCCTCCACGAGCGATGGTTCATCATCGACAACGAGAACGCGGAGGGATGATGGCGCGTCGGGCATCACGCTTGATCTGCTCTAGGAATGTTCGTGGCCAAGGCTTATTCAATCTGTAAAGCGAACCTCATTCTTCTAGGGCAAGCATCACGGATAGTCGATGGCGCCGATCGTTGCGCGGCATCCCTGCGATCAATAACCCTACGGAAGATACCGCGCCTACGGCAGGTATGGCATCGCCGGCACGCCCACCTGCTGCGCCAGCAGGCGCTGCGCGTCATGCACGAACTCCACCAGATGCCGCCGGGTGCTGCGCGGATCGATGATATCCTGCCCGGTGGCCTCCGCGGTCAGGAACGGGGAGGCGAGGGCCTGCAACCGCGCCTCGATCTCCGCCTTCTTGGCCTGAGGGTCCGCCGCGCTCTCGATCTCCCGCCGATACGCCGCCGCCACCCCCCCGGTGATATGCATCGACCCCCAGTTCGCCGACGGCCAGGCAAACCGGCGGAACATCCCGGACGGCCGGTGGTGGCACTGCCCGGCCACCCCATACAGCTTGCCGATCACCACCGTCGCCCACGGCATCCGGCTCAGGCACACCTGGGACACCAGCCGCGCCCCCGCCCGCTCGATCCCCGCCCGCTCGGACTCCGGCCCCACCATGAACCCCGGCTCATCCGCCAACGAAATCAGCGGCAAATGGAACGTGTCGGCCAACTGCATCAACCGCAGCACCTTCGCCCCGCCGGCCACATCGGTGGACCCGCCATTATGCCGCGGATTATTGGCCATGATCGCCACCGGAAACCCGTCGATCCGCGCCAGCCCGGTAATCCGCGCCCGCCCATACAGCGGCGCGATCTCGAAGAACGAGCCCCGATCCACGATATGGTTCAACAGCTTGCGCGCATCATAAACCTGCCGCCGATTGCGCGGCACGATCGACAGCAGCGCCTCCTCCGCCCGCCCCGGATCATCCGTCACCGTCCCGCGCGGCGCCATCTCATGCACACTGGACGGCAGATACGACAGGAACCGCCGGATCTGCCCGAACGCGTCCTCCTCCGTCTCGGCAAGGTTGTCGATGCAGCCGCTGATGCGGGTATGGATATGGTCCCCGCCCAGTTCCTCCTTGGTGATATCCAGCCCCAGCGCCGCCTTCACCACCGGCGGCCCGCCCGGGAAAATCTGGCTGATCCCCTTCACCATCACGCTGAAATGCGCCAGGCACGCATTGATCGCCGGCAACCCAGCCACCGACCCCAACACGGCGGACACCGTCGGCACCAGCGACAACGCCCGCACCTCATGCACCGTGAACGCATTGCCATCGGGCAGATACGTCCGCCCATATTCCTCGAACGTCCGCACCGACCCGCCGGATGCATCAAGCAGCCGCACATAGGGCAACTGCCACTCCAACGCCCGTTGCGTCGCCGACAACTCCTGCCCCATCCCCCCGCGCCGCCCGCCCGAACCGCCCCGCACGGTGAAATCTCCGGCGTTCACCACCACCTTGCGGCCATCGAGCCGCATGGTGCCCTCCACCGAGCCCTTGGGGATGAACCCGGTGAGTTCAGTGCCCTCATAGCTGCCGGTGCCGGTCAGCCCCATGAATTCGTTGAAACTACCCGGGTCCGCGATGGCGCCGATGCGTTCGCGCGCCGTCAACTTGCCCTGCCGCCGCTGCCGGGCAATGCCCTCGGCCCCGCCCATCCCCTCGGCCAGTTCCTGGCGCCGATTGCGTTCGTCGAGTTCTTTCTGCCAGGACATATCGCTCTCCCTCCGCCGCGGCGTTGACCGCCCGATGCTATTGTCGACAAACGCCACTTGACGCTCCGTTGCGGCGGCACGCAAGCTTCCCTCCCAGCGACCGGCCGCGGCCACGTCCGTGGCACAATGGAGCCGGCGCGGAGGATGCGAACATGGCAAACAGCAACGCATTTCGGCGTCGAACCCTGGTGAAAAGCGCCGTGCTCGGCGCGGGCTCCACCGTGCTGCTGGCACGGCACGGCCGCGCTGCCGCCGACAAGCCGCAATATGGCGGCAAGCTGCGGGTCGCCTACCAACTCGCCCCCGGCGCCCTCGATCCCGTGGTGGGCCGCTCCGGCGGCGATGCCTACTACTGGCGCCAGTTCTGCGACCAGCTCGTCGATGCCGACCCTGCCCTCAAACCCCGCGCCGAAACCTCGCTGGCCGAATCCTGGGACGTGTCGGACCCCAAATCCGTCACCCTGAAACTCCGCAAGGGCGTCCTCTTCCATGACGGCACCCCCTTCGATGCCGCCGCGGTGAAATTCAACATCGAACGCCTGCTCGATCCCGCCACCAAGGCCACCCCCCGCGCCGCCTTCACCGCGGTCGAAAGTGTCGAGGCGGTGGACGAACACCTCGTCCGCTTCCGCCTCAAGCGCCCCTGGGGCTCGGTCCTCAGCACCCTGGCCGATCGCGGCGGCGCCATGAACTCCCCCACCGCGGTGAAGGCCCTCGGCGCCGACTACGCCTTCAAGCCGGTCTCCACCGGCCCTTTCAAGGTCGCCGAATTCGTCAGCGGCAGCCATGTCCGCTTCGTCCGCAACGAAAAATACTGGGGCCGCGACGGGGACGGCAACCCGCTGCCCTACCTCGATGAAATCGTCATGAACATCATGGCGGACCCCACCGTGCAGGTCTCGGCCCTGAAAGCCGGCGATACCGACCTTGTCTACCTCCCCGTCCGCGATGTCGGCGGCTTCCTCGACAACCCGAAATATAACGTCGAGACCTTCCAGGGCGGCGGCGTGGTCTTCACCCTGTCCTTCAACCAGGCCAAGCCGCCGATGGACAACCAGAACCTGCGCCTCGCCGTGGCGCACGCCATCAACCCCGAGGCCATCGTCAAGGCGGTCCATTTCGGCCGCGCCATCGTCGCCAAAGGCGGCATGTGGCCCACCGGCTCCTGGGCCTATGACCCCACGGTCGCCCGCCCGTCCTACAACGTCGCCAAGGCCAAGGCCCTCCTCGCCGCCGGCGGCAAGCCCGGCGGCTTCGAGATGGACGCCCTGATGTGGCCGAGCGAGGTCAACACCCCCACCGCCGAAATCGTCCGCGCCCAGCTCGGCGCCATCGGCATCAAGCTCAACCTAAAGGTCGCCGAAGTCACCGTCGCCACCGAGAAATTCTACTACGGCCAGGAAGCCCCGCTGTTCCTCACCTCCTGGAGCCGCTACCCGGAGCCCGACTGGAACGCCTCGCTGATCTACCGCTCCGATGGCTACTACAACGCCGGCAAGGTGAAAAACGCCGCCCTCGACGCCCTGATCGACGAAGGCGCCGCCACCGTCGATCTCGAAAAGCGCAAGGTGATCTACCGCAAGGTCGATGAAATCGTCCTCGGCGAGGCCCTCATGGTGCCCGAGATCTACGGCATCACCTACGCCGCCGCCGCCAAGCACGTCATGGGGCTCGATCAGGTGTTCGGCTGGGACGCCAAGATGTACCTCCACCGCATGTGGCTGAAAAAGGTCTGACGGCACCCCGCGATGTGGCGCTACGCGCGGCGGCGCCTGCTGCAACTGGTGCCCTCGCTGCTGCTGATCACCATGATGGTGTTCGCCCTGATGCACGCCATCCCGGGCGACCCCGCCCGCATGATGGTCGGTGCCGGCGAGGCCCTCGACGAGGCGCAACTCGCCGTCGTCCGCCGCGAATACAACCTCGACCGGCCCGTCGTGATCCAGTACGGCCTCTGGCTCGGCCGCGTCCTCAGCGGTGACCTCGGCCGCTCCGCCGTCAGCCAGCGCCGCGTCAGCGAGGAACTGCGCCTGCGCGCCGGCGTCACCTTCCAACTCGGCCTCTTCGCCTGGCTCATCGGCGCGCTCATCGCCATCCCCGCCGGCATCGTCTCCGCCGTATTCCGCGGCCGATTGCCGGACACCGTGGCAACCCTGGTGGCCGTCGGCGCGGTGGCGCTGCCCGGCTTCTGGGTCGGCATCATGCTGATCCTGCTGTTCGGCGTCCGCCTGGGCTGGCTCCCCACCCAGGGCTACGTCGCCCTCGCCGAAAACCCGCTCGACAGCCTGCGCCACATGCTGCTCCCCGCCATTGCCCTCGGCATCACCAGCGCCGCCCTGGTGATGCGCCAGATGCGCTCCGCCCTGCTCGAAGTGCTGGAGCAGGACTACATCCGCACCGCCCGCGCCAAGGGCCTGGCCCGCTGGCCGGTGGTGCTCGGCCACGCCGTGCGCAACGCCTTCCTCCCGGTCATCACCGTCATGGGCCTCGAAATCGGCCGCATCTTCGCCGGCTCCGTGGTGGTCGAAACCCTGTTCGGCATCCCCGGCATGGGCCGCCTCATGGTCCAGGCGGTGTTCCAGCACGATTTCGCCATCGTCCAGGGCAGCGTGCTGGTGATCGCCACCGCCGTGCTGGCGGTCAACTTCGCCACCGACATGCTCTATGCGGTGATCGACCCGCGCATCCGCTATGATACCTAGGGCCGACACCGCCGCCGGCCGCCTCCTGCGCGCCCCCCGCGCGATCTTCGGCGTCGCCGTCATCCTTCTCATTGCGGCGTGCGCCCTGGGTGCGGACTGGCTGATGCTGTTCGATACCGAGGACATGGATTTCGACAGCCTCCTCGTCGCCGCAAGCTGGCTCCACCCCCTCGGCACCGACCAACTCGGCCGCGACACCCTCTCCCGCCTCATCCTCGGCTCCCAGGTCGCCATCGAGGTCAGCCTCGGCGCCGTCGGCCTCGGCGTCGCCCTCGGCGTCCCCCTCGGCCTCGCTGCCGTCACCCTGGGCGGCTGGATCGATGACGTCATCATGCGGGTGATGGATGCGGTGGTGGTATTCCCCAGCCTGCTCGTCGCCGTGGCGCTCGCCGCCGCGATGGGCAATTCGCTGGGCACCGTGGTGCTCGCCATCGGCGTCGCCAACGTCCCCTGGCTGGCTCGCCTCACCCGCAGCCAGGCCCTGGCCGTCCGCTCGCTCGATTACGTTGCCGCCGCCGAAGTCGCCGGCACCACGCCGGTGAAACTCATGCTGCGCCACATCCTGCCCAACAGCCTCGCCCCCCTCATCGTGCAATCCACCCTCGGCATGGGCTACGCCGTGCTCACCGAAGCCGCCCTCGGCTTCATCGGCGTCGGCGTCCAGCCGCCCACCCCCACCTGGGGCAACATGCTGCAACAGGCCTTCCCCCTGCTCGACCGCCAGCCCATCCTCTCCATCGCCCCCGGCGTGGCGATCTTCCTCCTGGTCCTGGCATTCAACCTCGTCGGAGACGCCCTGCGCGACGCGCTCGACCCGCGGATGGGCCCCCGCTGAACCCGCCGCTCACCACGTATCGATAAACGCGTATTTCTTCTCCGTCCGCGGCGCCACCGGTGGCAGCCGCCGCAGGCTCTGCGCGATCCAGTCCCGCGTCTCCGCCGGATCGATGATGTCATCGATCCCGCCACCCACCCCGGCATTGATCGCCTTCGCGCTGTCATAGGCCCGCGCCGTGCGCCGATCGAACTCCGCCCGCCGCTCCTCCGGGTCCGCGATCGCCGCCAACTCCTTGCGATACCCCAGCTTCACGGCGCCCTCGATATTCATGCCCGCGAACTCCGCCGTCGGCCACGCAACCATGAAGAACCCCACCAGCGATGACGCCCCGCACATCGCCTGCACCCCCAGCCCATACGCCTTGCGCACCACCACGCCGAACAACGGCGTCGTCATATTGGCCCCCGCGTTGAACATCCGCACCGAATGCCGCACCAGCGCCGTGCGCTCATGATCCGGCCCCACCATGATCCCCGGACAATCCATCAGGCTCAGCACCGGGATATCGAACGCGTCGCACAAATGCAGGAACCGCGCCCCCTTGTCCGCCCCGTCCGAATCAATCGCCCCGGCCAGGTGATGCGGATTATTGGCAATCACCCCCATCGGCCGCCCCTCCACCCGGATGAACGCGGTGATCACCCCCACCCCGAACCGCCGGCGCACCTCCAGCACGCTGTCCTTGTCCGCGATGGTGTCGATGATCTCCCGCATATCGTACAGCCGCAGCCGGTTCTCCGGCACCACATGGCGCAGCCCACGCTGATCCGCCGCCTCCCACGTCGCCACAGGCCCCTGGAAATACGAGAGATACTTCTTCGCGACCCGAACCGCCTCCGCCTCATCCTTCACCAGGATATCCACCACCCCGTTCGGCACCTGGAACGCCATCGGCCCGACCTCCTCGGGCGTATAGATCCCAAGCCCACCCCCCTCGATCATGGCCGGCCCCCCCATCGCCAGCGTGGAGCCCTCCGTCGCGATGATCACATCCGAACACGCCACCAGCGCGGTATTCCCCGCGAAACACCGCCCGTTCACGATGGCGATCAACGGCACCAGGCCCGACAGCTTGGAATACTGGGTGAAGGTATCGGTATCGAACGCCACGCGCGGCCCGTTGTTGTCATCCCCCGGCCGCCCCCCGCCGCCCTCGCCGAACAGGATCACCGGCAGCCGGAACCGCTGCGCCAGGTCGAACATGCGGTCCTGCTTGTAGTGGTTCCGCCGCCCCTGCGTCCCCGCCAGCACCGTGTAGTCGTAGTGCACGATCGCCGCGCGAGACCGTGTATCGTCGAACAAGTCGCCGTTGATGGCGCACGTCCCCGCCACCACCCCATCGGCCGGCGTATCGCGCCGCAGCGTATCGAGGTCATGCCGCTGGTGCTGCATCGCCACGATCTGCGGCCAGTACTCCTTGAACGTGCCGGGGTCCGCCAGTTCCGCGATATTCTCGCGCGGCATCCGCCCGCCGCGCGCATGCCGCTTGGCCACCACCTCGGGCCGATTGGCATCCAGCGTGAACGCATGCCGATCGATCACCAACTGCAAATCCGGCCGGATGAAATCCGGATCGGGCGCCGCCTCCGCCGCGATCGCCCCACCCGCCACCTCCGCCGCCGCGATGAACACGATGGGATACCCCTCGCGCACCACATCCCCCGCCGCCATCGTCACCGCCCGCACAATCCCGCTCAACGGCGCCGCGATGACATGCTCCATCTTCATCGCCTCGACGATGGCCAGCGCCTGCCCCTGCCGCACCTGGTCCCCCACCGCCGCGTTGAGGCTGACGATGGTGCCCTGGATCGGCGCCGGAACCCCCGTCGTCCCATCCGGGCCCTGCTGCGGCGTGCCCACCGCCACCGCCGCCGGCTGCTCGGCCTTCACCTGCGCATCATGCGCGAACAACGCCAGCGGATCGCGGCTGCTCACCCGCGCCCCGGCAAACCCGCCCTCCGCCATCGCTGGTCCGGCGCTCGGCGCCACAAACCGCGCCCGCCGCTCAACCGGCACCGCCAGCGCCTTCAGGTTGTCATCCACCCACCGCGTATGCACCGCGCTCCCGGCGAAATCCGCATGCCCGAGCAGATTGAGCAGGAACGGAATATTCGTCCCCACCCCCTCCAGCCGAAACTCCGCCAAAGCCCGCGCCGTCTTGGCGGTAGCGGCGGCAAAATCCGGCGCCCGGCAAATCACCTTGGCCAGCAGTGAATCAAACGAATTGGAGGTCTTGTACCCCGCATACCCGAACCCATCCGTCCGCACCCCCGGCCCGTTCGGCGCCTCGTACACCGCTAGCGTCCCCCCCGCCGGCCGAAACGACCCATCCGCCCGCAGCGTCTCCAGGTTCACCCGCGCCTGGATCGCAAATCCCCGCGCCGGCACCGGCCCATCCAGCCCAAGCTCCGCCAGGCTCGCCCCCGCCGCCAGCCGCAGCTGCGCCTGCACCAGGTCCACCCCGGTGACCTCCTCCGTCACCGTATGCTCCACCTGCAACCGCGCATTGGCCTCGATGAACACGAACGGCGCCACCCCCGCCCGGCCGGACACATCCACCAGGAACTCGAACGTGCCGAGATTGCTGTAGCCGACATGCCGCGCGAACCGCACCGCCGCCGCCACAATCTCCCCCCGCATCCCCGCATCCAGCCCCGGCGCCGGCGCTATCTCCACCACCTTCTGGAACCGCCGCTGCGCGCTGCACTCCCGCTCCCCAAGCTCCGCAATCCCCCCCGCGCGATCCCCCAGGATCTGCACCTCGATATGCCGGGCGCGCGGAATGAACGCCTCCACATAAACATCCCCCCGCCCGAACGCCGCCAACGCCTCGGACTGGCAACGCTTGAACGCCGGCTCGATCTCGCCCGCTGCCAGCACCGCCCGCGTCCCCCGCCCGCCGCCCCCGGCCACCGCCTTGATGATCATCGCGCCGCCCTCGCCCAGCGCGGCAAAGAAGTCCCGCGCCTCGTCCAGGCTCACCGCATGATCCAGCCCGCGAATGGTCGGCACCCCCGCCGCATGCGCCGCCTCCCGCGCCCGCGCCTTGTCGCCGAACAAATCCAGATGCGCCGGATCGGGCCCGACAAACAAAATCCCCGCCGCCGCACAGGCCCGCGCGAAATCCGCCCGCTCGGCCAGGAACCCATAGCCCGGATGGATCGCATCCGCCCCGCTCGCACGCGCCGCCGCGATCAACGCCTCCGCCGACAAATACGCCGCCGGCCCCGCCCCCTTCAGCCCAAACGCCTCATCTGCCACCTGCGCGTGCAGGCTGCTCGCATCATCCTCGGAAAACACCGCCACGCTCGGAATACCCAGCCCGGCCGCCGCGCGGGCAATGCGGATGGCGATCTCGCCACGATTGGCGATCAGCAGTTTCGTCAGGGCCATGATGGGGTTTCCGTGCGCCGCTCAGGCGGCTTTGGTGCCGATGATGCCCTCGGCTTCAAGGGCGGCGAGGTCGGATGGCGTGAGGCCCAGCAGTTCCGCCAATACCTCGGCGCTATGCTGGCCCAGGGTGGGGGCAGGGCGGGTCAGCGCGGGGGCCGCCCCATCCAGCGCATAGGGCGCCTTGGGCAAGATATGGGTGCCGACATACCGCCGCTCATGCCGCTCCCAGTACCCCGCCGCGACAAGCTGCGGGTCCTCAAGCAGGGACGTGCCAGGCAGCACCGGCGCGGCGGCGATCCCGGCGCCCTGCAAAACCCCGGCCGCCTCGCGCGGTGTCCGCGTCGCGGCCCACGCCGCCAGGTCCCCCACCACCGCCGCCAGCCGCGCCGCATCCTCCGCCGTCACCACATCCACCGCGAGCCAGGCATCCACCCCCGCACACCGCACGCAATCCCGCCACCCGCCGGCCACCCGCCGGTTCCCCGTCCGCGGCGGCGCGCTCCCGGTCGCCGACTGCGCGATGATCCCATCCGCCGCGAGTTGAAACAAACACTCCACCTGCGACAAATCGATCGTCGCCGCCCCGATCCGCGGCCGCCCCCACAGCGCGATCAGCAGCGCCGCCGCCGCATACAGCCCGGCGATCGGGTCGCCATACGCGGTATGCTGCATCGCCGGCGGCCACGCCGCCTCCCCATGCAACCACGGCATCCCCGCCGCCTGCTCGGTGGTCGACCCATACGCCCGAAACCCCGACCACGGCCCGGAACTCCCGAACGCCCCCATCGAGATATATGACAACCCCGGATTGACCGCGCCCAGCGCCGCCGCCCCGAGGCCCAGCTTGTCCAGCACCCCCGGCGCATAATTCTCGATCAGCACATCGGCATCCGCCGCCAGCGCCTTCAGCAGCGCCACCCCCTTGGGATGCCGCAAATCCAACGTAATCCCCCGCTTGTTCCGGTTCACCGCGTTGAAATTGGCGCGAACTTCATACGGCGGCGGGTCCCCCGCCTCCAGCGCGTTCCACCCCCGCCACCAGTCCAGATGCGCCGTCCCCTCGATCTTGATCACCTCCGCGCCCAGATCGGCGAAGTGCCGCCCGGCCAGCGGCCCGGACCACCCCATCGACAAATCCAGCACACGAATCCCGGCCAGCGGCGCGCCACCCCCCGCATGCTCCCGCACGTCCTGCACCGCCGCCGCCTTCAGCCGAAACGGCATCCCCGGCGCCTCGAACCCATCGATCGCCTCGAAACTCCCCCGCTCCCGCCAATGCGGCGTCGTCAAAACCTCCGCCATCGTCGGCACCGGCGCCAGCGGCACCCGCCGGCGCTGCCCCTCCAGCAACAGATGCCCGGCCCCCAACGCCGCAAACGCCGGCGCCAGGATGGCATCGAGTTCGAATGACGCCGCCAGCCGCAAATCCGTCGTCGCATAGCGCGGATCGCGTGCCAACTCCGGCAACCCGATCAGCCCGCACAATTCCTGCCACTGCGCCGGCGTCAGCGCCGAAACCCCGATCCACCCATCGGCCGCCGGAAATATCGTCTGCGGATACACCGGCCCGAACCGATTGACCCCCCGCCGCACCGCCGCCGGCGCCCCGGCAAATGCCCCCGGCCCGGCATTCTCGGTAAGGCACAAAAACGCCTCATGAATACTGACATCCACCCGCGCCGTAGAATGCCCGTGCCGATTGCCATGCAGCGCCGCCAACGCCGCGGTGAACGCCGTGGTGCCCGCGGTAATTTGCGGCGCATGCCCCTGCGGCAACACCGGCGGCCCCTCCGCCGGACCAAAACTGTACGAAACGCCCGACAACGCCTGCACAATCCCGTCGCTGCCCCGCCACCCCGCATAGGGCCCAACCGGCCCGAACCACGTCAGACCCAGCAACAACGCCCCCGGCGCAATCCCCCCCGCCGCCGCCACCTCCTCTGGCCCCTGCCCAGTGATCACCAGGTCCACCGCCGCATCCTCGGGAACCGCCGCCGCGCGCTCCTTCCCCGCATCGAGCCACGCCGCATAGGCCGCCGCCGCCGCCCCGCCATACCCGATATGCCGATCATCCGGCACATAGAGCGCAATCACCCGCGCCCCATGCGCCGCAAACAACTTGCCGCAATACCGCGTGGCCACATCCCCGGACGCCTCGACCACCGTGAGGTCCGCCAGCGGCGCCGACACCCTCAGCGCCCCACCCATTTCGGCGCCCGCTTCTCGACGAACGCGAGCGGCCCCTCCTTGAAATCCTCGGTATCCCGGATCGCCCGGCCCGCTTTGGCGCTCAACGCCCAAAGCTCGGCCTCGGTGAGGTCCTGCGCATGCCGCGCCACCCCGAGGCTCTCCCGCACCGCGACCGGCGCATTCACCGTGATCCGCGCCGCCAGCTTCAACGCCGCCTCGATCACCTCGCCCGCCGGCACCACCGCATTGAACAGCCCGAAATGGAACGCCCGCGCCGCGCTGATCGGCTCCCCCGTCGCCATCATCTCATGCGCCACCACCCGCGGCAGCGCTCGCGGCAACCGAAACACACCCCCCGCCGCCGCCACCAGACTACGCTTCACCTCGGGCAACCCGAACGTCGCGGTCTCCGCCGCCACCGCCATGTCGCAGGCCAGCAGCAACTCCAGCCCCCCCGCGAGGGCATGCCCCTGCGCGGCGGCAATCCATATCTTGGTGCGCGGTTCATGCACGAACCCGGCGAACCCGCCGCTCTCGGTCCACAACCCGGCCCCCCGCCCCGCCGAAACCTCCTTCAGATCGGCCCCGGCGCAGAACGCGTGCGGCCCCGCCCCGGTCAAAATCGCCACCCATATCTCGGGATCGGCCTCCACCCGCGCCACGGCGGCGGCCAGCGCGGTGGTGAGCGCCGCATTCACCGCATTGCGCGCCTCCGGCCGATTGAGCGTCACCAGCGCCACATGCGGCGCGGCCATCTCGAAGCGAACGGCGCTCATATCGTCCATTGTTGCAGTCCTTCCTGGCCAGGGGTGAGCAGGCCGGTAACCCCGACCGCCGTGGTGATGGGAGACATCAGAACGCCGAGCGTATCGTCATCCTCGGCCGGAACCCGGGCGATGGTCCGCGCGCCATCCGGCAGCCGCAGCACCACCGCGCCATAATCGGGCATCCCATTGGGCCCAAACACCACGGTATGGGTCTCCACCGTCGCCTCCCCGGTGCGCCCCTCCACCAGCACCGGCGGCGGCGGCCGCACGGTATCCACCTCGGCCTGCAAATCCCGCGACACCAGCGCCGTGCCCACCGCCCCGCCCAGCACCAGGCTGCGATGATTGCTGGCGAACCCGCCCTGCCCATACAGCAGCCCCAGCGCGCCCACATCGCCCCGCAACGCCCGCACCATCGCGGCCGCCGCATGCAGCATGTAGTTGTTGAGCGGCGCCCCATGGAACGTCAGCCCGCCCGCCACCGTCGGCGTGGCGCTCTCCGGCAACCCCAGCGCGCGGCGCGCCATTTTCGGCACCACCGGGAAGCAACTGTAGAACTCCCGATGGGCAAACCCGCGCGCATCCCCGCCCGCCATCTCCCGCGCCACCGCCAGCACCGCCTCCATCGCCGGCGCCCGATCGAAATGCGCCCGCGCCATGATGTCCTTCGGCTCATTCGCCGCCGCCCCGCCCAGGATCGGCACCAGCCGGTGCGCAGCAATCCCCGCCGCCCGCGCCACCGCCAGGCTCGTCACGATCACCGCACACCCCTGGTTCACCAGCGGATTGGCCGTCATCAGCTTGGGATACGGATAGGCGATCATCCGATTGGCGGGCCCCGCGGTGGCGATCTCATCCGCCTCCAGAGCCCGGGTGATCCACGAATTGGGATTCCCCGCCGCCACCTTGGAGAACGCCTCCCACAGCCGCGCCGACTCCCCCTGTCCCTGCGCCGGCATCTGCCCCCACGCCGCCTGCGTCGCGTTCTCGTAAAGCGGGTAAACCCGGATCGGCATGTCGAGCCCATGCCGCCGCGCCAACTCGGCGAGATAGTCCCGATTGCGCGGCTTCGGATCGGGATCACGCGCCGTCCACGGCAACGCAATCCCCCGCTTCTGCGCCGCCGCCACCGTATGCTGCGCCTCCGCCCCCACCACCGCCGCCACCGACGAGGTGCCCGCCGCAATCCGCTCCGCCGCCTCATGCAGGAACCGCACCGGCGTCTCCCCACCCACCGGCCCGTAGTTGAGATAACGCGGCGCCCCGGCCAGCCGGCCGCACAACGCGGCGGGCAGGTCCGCATACGGCCACGAAACCGAATTCACGATATCCAGCGCATCCAGCCGCCCCAGCAGCCCCGCCCCGGCATCCGCCTCCGCCCGCCGCAACGCCTGCTCCATCAGCGCCACCGGCTCCAGCCCCAGCGCCGGGTCCGCCGGCCGGTCCTTGATTTCACCGATGCCGACAATGACGGGAATGCGATCTGATGGCGTGACGGGCACGGGCGTTTCCCTGGTCTGCCGCGCCTGGTGGCGCGTTGCTTCTGTGGCGGGGCTTCTGCGGTGGCGAATGCGACCACGCCGGCGCCGGCCCTGTCAAACGCCGATTGTCGACAATAGGAAATGCTTGCGTTGTGCCCGCATCCTCCCGCATGGAAGCGCCATAACGCGGGGGCGGGTGCGCCAATGGCCGTCGAGATCACCAATCCGGTTCCGGACGAGGCCGCCCCACGCCGGCGGCGCGGTGCCCGCGCGCGCACCATCCCCCAGCAGATCGCGGACCACGTCGCCTCCGCCATCGTCAACGGCGAATACCGCGACGGCGAACGCTTGCGCGAGCAGGAACTCGCCGAGATGTACGGCGTCAGCCGCGGCCCGGTGCGCGAGGCCATCCGCGAGCTTGAAAAACACGGCCTCGCCGTCCTGCACCCCCGCCGCGGCGCCTACGTCATCGGCGTCTCGCTCGATTTCATCATCGAGTCCTTCAACGTCCGCGCCGCCCTCGCCGGCGTCGCCGCCCGCTACTTCGCCCGCCGCCACCCCGAAGAGGGGCTCCAGGAACTCGCCGCCCGCGTCGCTGAGCTTGAGGCAATGGCCGAGTCCGCCACCGTGGATGCCTTCGGTTTCGCCACCCAGGTCGCCGTCTGCGCCCGCGCCATCTACCGCAACGCCGGCGCCCCGCAACTCGCCCGCCTCCTCCAGGAACAATTCCACGGCACCATCTGGGGCCTGATGTGGCGCGCCCAGCCGATCGACTATCTCGACGTGCCGCGCCGCCTCGTCGCCGCCGCCGAATGGCGTCGCCTGCTCGAAGCCGTCGAGACCGCCGACGAACAGGCCGCCGAACGCGCCTTCCGCCGCGACGTGCTGGCCGCGCGGGACAGCGTGGTGGCCACCCTCGCGGTCATCCGCGGCGAAACCCCGCCCGCGCCCCTGCTGATCGCCGATTGACCATGGCCGGGACGATACGGGGGTAGCGCCGCCCCACCGCTCCCGGCACTATGCCCGCATCAAGGTGCGGCACGCACCGGCTGGGAGAGACGAACCATGACAACCATCGGACGGCGCGGGCTCGTGCTCGGCGCGGCAGCGTTGGCGGCCCCCAAGGTCCACGCGGCGGAGTCTGCCCGCGTCCTGCGCTTCATGCCGCAGATCGACCTCGCCTTCATCGACCCGCACACCAGCACCACCAACATCACCCGCAACCACGGCGGCCTGGTGTTCGACCAGCTCTACGGCACCGACTCCAATTTCCGCGGCCAGCCGCAAATGGCCGAGGGCCACGTGGTGGAAGCCGACGGCCTGACCTGGCGCATCAAGCTGCGCGACGGCCTGCGCTGGCATGACGGCGAGCCGGTCCTCGCCCGCGACTGCGTCGCCTCCATCAAGCGCTGGGGCCAGCGGGACGTGCTGGGCATGGAACTCCTTGCCATCAGCAACGAGATCTCCGCCGCCGATGACCGCACCATCGTCTTCCGCCTCAAGCGCCCGTTCCCCATGCTGCCCGAAGCCCTCGGCAAACCCGGCGCCTTCATGCCCGCCATGATGCCCGAACGCCTCGCCCTCACCGACCCGTTCAAGCCGGTGAAAGACCTCATCGGCAGCGGTCCCTACCGCTTCAAGGCCGACGAACGCATGCAGGGCGTGCGCAACGTCTACGAACGCTTCGAGGCCTACGTCCCCCGCCCCAACGGCACCCCCGATCGCGGCGCCGGCCCGAAAATCACCCATTTCGACCGCGTCATCTGGACCACCATGCCCGACGTCGGCACCGCCTTCGCCGCCCTGCAAAAAGGCGAGCAGGACTGGTGGGAATACGCCGCGCATGACCTGGTACCCGCCATCAAGCGCGATCCCAAGTTGCGCGCCGAGGTGCTGGAAACCGAGGGCGAATTCAAGCTGGTGCGCTTCAACCACCTCATCCCCCCGTTCAACCGCCCCGAAATGCGCCGCGTCATCCTCCAGGCGGTCGACCAGTCCGACTTCGTCAACGCGGTGGCGGGAATCGACAGCGGTCTGCAACGCACCGGCGTCGGCTTCTTCCCCCCCGGCGTCCCCGCCGCCAACGATGCCGGCATGGACCGCCTGCGCACGCCGATGACCGAGGCCGCCGCCAAGGCCGCCCTCGCCGCCGCCGGCTACCGCGGCGAACGCATCGTCCAGGTCTCGCCCGGCGACTACCCCAACGTGAAGGCCGCCAGCGAAGTCCTGGCCGACCTGCTCAAGCGCATCGGCATCAACCTCGACTACCAGACGACGGACTGGGCCACCATGACCACCCGTGTCAGCAAGAAAGACCCCATCGAAGCCGGCGGCTTCCACATCCACATGCTGAGCATCCCCGGCCTCGCCCTGTTCTCCCCCCTGGTCAACTCCCGCCTGCGCGGCAACGACACCGTCGAGGCCGGCTGGTACCACAGCGACAAATACGAGGACATCCGCCGCAGTTGGGTCTCCACCACCGATCCGGCCGAGCAGAACAAGTTCGCCCGCGCCATCCAACTCGAAGCCATGGAAACCGTGCCCTTTGTGCCTTGCGGCGTCACCATGCAGCCGAGCGCCTGGCGCAGTGACCTCACCGGCATTCTCCCGGGCGTGGCGAAGTTCTGGAACGTGCGGAGGGGATAGCAGCCGTACATGGCAAAGGCCCGTCTGGTGGGATTAACCACCGGATGGGCCTCATATCGGCTCGTATCAGCCGCGCGGCGAAACCCGCCGCGCCATCAGGCGACTAAAATCAGCGCGCGCTATGGGCGAACGAAGCAACCGCGTTGCTGTAGAGCGGGCGCAGCGGCTGGTCGGACAGCGCATTTGTCACCATCACGAGTCCACCGAGAATGAAGAACGTCGACACGATCTCGAGGAACGACACGCCAAGGCGATCGGCACGCAGTCTACGCAGAGTCTTGGTGATGTGCATCATCGTCGGCTCCTAGGCCCATCCTGGGCCTTGCTGGGGGCGGGAATGACGAGTTCGCTTCCTTAACAGGGCCGCACATCATTACCGCTGGATTCACAATACACCCGATTGGGTTCACTTATCAAGCGTGTGTGATAGGTTTTTACGATCACACCAGCTTGAACCCTCGGCTGATTACGAATTCACCCCAGCCCTGCCGCTCCGGCTGCCCATACTGGCGCGCCTTGTCCTCCGACCAGGTATAGGGCTGCCCGGTCCCGAACACATCGTCGGCCCGCCGGGCAGGGTAGGGGCGGGTCAGGTTCCGCCGCGAGTCGTACTCCGCGATCTGCCCATCGAGTCCCGAGCTCTCATGCCGGTCGGTATGCACGAACGTCTCGAGCGGCAAACGCGGACTGATGCTGCCACCATGCGCCGGCCAACCGATGCACAGCCCGGCCACCGGGAACACATGGGCCGGCAAAGCCAGAATATCGGCAACCGCGTGCGGATGATTGCGAATCGCGCTGATCGGCGTCGTCGTCAGCCCCACCGCCTCCGCCGCCGTCACGAACGCGGACAGCACAATGCCGGCGTCCACCGCCGCATTGAAAAACGCATCGAGATGGTCGTTTACAAACGGATGTCCGCGCAGTTCATGCACCCGCCGCTGCCGCGCATTGTTGCCGCAGAACACCGCGAACGCCGGCGCCTTGGCCGCCCACGGATTATCCGGCAGCAAAGCCGCCAGCGCCGCACGCTGCTCAGGGGACTCGACGATCACGATATCCGCCTGCTGCAGATCGCTCTTGGTCGGCGCCGACAGCGCCACCGCCGCCAGCACCCGCACCAGCGCCGGGTCCACCGGGCGGGCGGCATAGGAGCGGATGGTGCGATGATTGGCCATCCGCGCCAGGCTCGCCACCCCCGGCAATTTCTCGGGCAGCTCCGGCGAAACGCCATAGCGGGCGGTCAGATGGGCACGCAGTGCCTCGCGGTCATCGTCCATGGTGGTTCCCCCTTCGGTGCATCGCGCGCCCGTTCAGGGATACCAGATGGACGCCTCGGAGAGTTGCGGCAAGCGGGGCTGCTTGGGTTTCGGCGCCGCACACCCGGTGGCATCCCGCTTCAGCACCCGCAGCCCGTCAAACGCCGCGATCTGATGATAGCGCGACCAGGCGGTGGCGAACTCGGCGTCCGACGCGATCAGCACGCTGACGTAGTTGATCCCCTCCCGCGTATCCACCACCGCAAGATCCGGGCAATTGGCGATGAAATCCTTCGCCACCCAGCGCCGGATCGGCCATTCCTTGGGTGCGGCGCCATCCTGCCGCGCCCGCCAGATCTCGCCCTTCAGCGCCCACATCGAGTCGAACCGGCTCGCCCACGTTACCCCGGTGTTGTTCACCACCGGGAAACCGAGCGCGATCCACTCCGAAAACGCGATGTAGGTCTTGGCGTGCTCCTTGCGGATCAACCGTTCGAGCTTCACCTCGGTGGAGAGCGCCGGCTCCACCGCCGCCTCCACCCACGGCCGCAGCCGCTCGTAATCGGCGAACGCGAACAACGTCAGCGCCCCCAGCACCAGCGGCACCGGCGCCAGCCGCGCCAGATGCGCCCGCTTCACGCCGCTCATCACATTGCGCACCGCCTCATCCAGCCGCGGCGGCAGCACGGCGGCAATCCACAGGAACAGCGCCAGCACCGTCGCCGCCGTCGCCGGCAGCCGGTGGTAGAACCAGTTCTTGCCCTGCAACACGAACACGATCGTCGCCGCCACCGCGAACGCGGTCAGCCCCAGCAGCAAATGCCGCTTGAACGGCGAACGGCGCGCCAGCGTGGTATTGCTTGACCAGCACAGCAGGATAATCACCGCCTGGCCGAAAATCAGCCGCGAGCTTTGCAGCAGGATTTCCCAGCACGGCGTATCCGTCCCGCCATACAGCGCGAATGCCAGCGGCACCGCCTTCTCCAGGAACGCCGGCACGAACAAAATCACCGACAGCCCATAAAGCCCGGCCGCCGCAAACGCGGCGATCGGCGCCGCCCGCAACACCCGATGCCCGCGCAGCGCCGCCACCAGTTCAATCGCCACGATGGCCAGCAGGTACGACGGCTTCAACGCGCACCCAAGCCCGGCCAGGATACCTGCCAGCGTGCCGGTGATGCGCGGCTCGGCCTCGCCATCCAGTTCGCGCGCGTAGAGACAGATATAAGGCAGGCACGCTGCGATCAGCAGATGCTCGCGCTGCCCGAACTCGATGCCAGGCAAACCCAGCAGCAGGCTGGCGATGGCCGCGAATACCGGAATTTTGGAGGTGAAGATATTCGCCCGCCCCTCCAGCAACGCCGCGGACCAATAGGCGGCCCCCAGCAGCAGCGCGGTAAAGAACGGGATCGCCACCAGCTTCGGCGCCACATTCAGCGCCGCCGCCGTCCACGCCGGGATCGCATACAGCCACACGATCAGCGGCGGATTGACCTCCACGAGGTCCTCATACAGCCGCTGCCCCTCCAGCCACTTGCGCGCCACATACAGCAGCCACGCCACATCGTCCTTCAGCGGCGAGCGGATCGCAGTCGTCAGCACCACAGCACCCACCAGCGCCAGCACCGACAATGCGACGGCATTGGCAAGGCCATTCCTGGGCAGTCGAAAACGCGGGACGTGAAGGGTGCGCGCGGTCATGCCGGGTGGGCGATCCTGTGATACGCGATCTGAGGATAGGGTCGAGTGCGGTTCGACGGCTTGGGCAAGGCAATCAGCTCAGGGTAGACCATCACGCGCCCTGTTGTGTTACGCCAAAGTGAAGGCGTGCGCCAAGGTCCGCTGATGTTACGATTTGTACCACGCCGCATGGCTGCCCCGTCGGAGAGTTGGTACCCTCAACAAGGCGCGCGCCATGCGGCGGCATTGGCGCCGGATTGCGGCCGAATCGGGGCGCCTCAGCGCAACGTCGCCAGCAGCCCCGCCATCAGCCGCCCGCGCCACACCAGGCTCTCCAGCGTGATGAACTCCTCCAGCGTATGCCCGCCGCCGCCCTGCACGCCCAACCCGTCCAGCGTGGTGATCCCCATCGCCCCGGTAAAATTCCCGTCCGACCCGCCTCCGGAAGATTGGTGCGGCAGCGCATATCCCAGCGACTTCGCAATCCCCGCCGCATGGGCATGCAACGCCAACCCCTTCGCATCCGGCTCCCACACCGGCCGCGTCACCCCGCGCGTCACCTTGAACTGCACATCGTTCCCGGTCGGCCGCAGCGCCAGCATCGCCTCCACCCCGCGATCGAGGTCATCCTGCCGCTTGGCCATCGACAGCGCCTCCCCGGTGCAGGTGGTCGTCACGCAATTCACCCACTGCCCGCCATGGATCACGCCCACCGAAAACGTGCAGTCCTCCGTCGTCATGTCCTCGATATTGATCAACTGCCGCGCCATCTCGCGGATCGCCGAACGCCCATCCGCCAGCCGCGCCCCGGCATGGCTCGGCTTGCCCGTCGCCTCCAGGTTGAAGCGCGCGATGGCATAGCGCCCGGTGGTCACCCCGCCATCCGGCCGCCCCGGCTCCGGCACCAGCACATACTTGTGCCGCGCCGCCTCCGCCTCGATCAGGTCCCGCGTCGAGGGCGAACCCACCTCCTCGTCCGAGGTGAACAGCACCGTCACCGGCAGCCCCGTCGCGATCCCCGCTCGCGCCAACTGCCGGATGGCTTCGAGGCACAAGTAGTTGCCGCCCTTCATGTCATAGATGCCCGGCCCGTAGCAGCGATCCCCCACCCGATTGAACGGCATCGGCGTCAGCGTCCCGATCGGATGTACCGTATCCATGTGCCCCATCACCAGGATGCCAGGCTCGCGCGAGGGATGCGGAAACCGCGCCCGCACGCAATCGCCAAACCCCATCCGCCCGGCGATCCGCTCCACCTGCGCCCCCATGATCGCCAGGTCCCGCCCCACCAGGTCCATCATCCGATTGACGGCGGCGGCATCGAACGTCGGCGACTCGCACTCCACCCAGGGCCGCAGCCCGGCCAGCATGGTCTCGGCGTCGAAGGGGAGGGCGGTCGGGTCCATGGTCGAGGCTCCTATGGCAGGAATAAAATGGCGGCCAACCTTGCTGCCTGCGCCGTGGTTCAGGCAAGGCCCAGGTAGGCCGATTTCAACCGCGGATCATCCGTCAGCGCCCCCGCCGCCCCCGCCAGCGCCACCGCGCCATGCTCCACCACATACGCCCGGTGCGCGATGGCCAGCGACTGCACCACGTTCTGCTCCACCAGCAGGATCGACAGCCCCTCGCCATGCAGCCGCGCGATCAGGGTGAACAACTCCTCGGTCAACAACGGTGACAACCCCAGCGAAGGTTCATCGAGGATCAGCAACCGCGGCTCCGCCATCAACCCGCGCCCGATCGCCAGCATCTGCTGCTCGCCACCGCTCATCGAACCCGCCAACTGCCCCAGCCGCTCGGCCAGGCGCGGGAAAATATCCAGCACCCGCGCCAGATTGCGCGCCCGATGCGCCCGCCCGCGCAGATACGCCCCCAGCAACAAATTATCCCGCACGGTCAGGTTGGGGAAAATCTTCCGCCCCTCCGGCACATGGATCAGCCCGGCCCGCACAATCGCATCATGCCCCGCCGCGGTAATATCCCGCCCCTCGAACACAATCCGCCCCGACGTCGGCCGGATCAGCCCCGACAGCGCCCGGTTGAGCGTGGTCTTCCCCGCCCCATTGGCCCCCAGCACCGCTACGATCTCGCCGGCCGCAACTGCAAGCGCTATCCCATGCAGCACCGCGAACGGCCCATACCCCGCGTGCAGGTCCACCACCTCAAGCATGGGTCGCCATCCGCGCCGCCGCGCCCCGCCCGAGATACGCCTCGATCACCGCCTGGTCGTTGGCAATCGCCCGCGGCGTCCCCTCGGCGATCAACGCCCCCTGCGCCAGCACATACACATGGTCCGCCAGCGCCGCGATCGCCTGCATGATGTGCTCGATCAGCAGAATGGTGACCCCGCTCGCCCGGATCGCCTGGATCATGCTGACGATATCAGCGATCTCCGCCGGATTAAGCCCCGCCATCACCTCGTCGAGCAGCAACAACTTCGGCCGCGTCGCCAACGCCCGCGCCACCTCCAGCCGCTTGCGCCCCGCCACCGTCAACGCCGAAGCCGGCCGATCCAGCATCGCCCCCAGCCCCAGCGTCTCGCCCACCTGCCGCGCCTGCGCCGTCGCCGCCCCGGTATCAGCGGTGCGCAAATAGGCCCCGACGCGAATGTTCTCCATCACCGAAAGCCCGGCGAACGGCTGGGTGATCTGAAACGTCCGCACCATCCCCGCCTCGGCAATCCGGTCCGGCCGCATCCCGGTCACGTCCCGCCCCTCCAGCACCACCGTCCCCGCATCGGGCCGAATAAACCCCGCGATCATCGCGAACGTCGTCGTCTTGCCCGCCCCGTTCGGCCCAATCAGCGCCGTAATCGCCCCCGCCGGCACATCGATGCTCACATCGCGTACCGCATGCAGCCCGCCGAACCGCTTGGACAACCCGCGCACCTCAAGCACGACGCAACCGCTCCCAAAGCCCCGCCATCCCCTGCGGCAACACCCCGATAATCACCAGCAGCACCACCCCGTACAGCATCGGCGCAAACCCCGGCGTGCTGATGAAACTGCGCGAGACATCGGCCACGATATGCAGCGCCACCGCCCCCAGGATCGGCCCCCACACCGTCCCCGCGCCGCCGATCATCGCCACCAGCAACATCTCCACGCTGCGCTCGGAGCCGAACGCGATGGTCGGGTCGATATAAAGGTACGTCTGGGTGTAAACCACGCCGGCCAACGCGGTCAGCCCGCCCGAAAGCGCCAGCGCCAGCGTCTTGGTCCGCACCAGGTCCACCCCCAGCGCCTGCGCCGCATCCTCGTTCTCCCGCAGCGCCGCCAACCGCGCCCCGAACCGGCTCCGCCGCAGCCACGCCGCGCACAACGTCGCCAGCACCAGCAGCCCCAGCACCACTGCATACGTCGCCCGCCGGTCGGCGAACTGGAAATTCCCCACCCCCATCCCGAGCGGAATATTGATCCCCAGCCCACCCCGGGTGAAATCGAGGCTGTTGGACAAAATGCGAAACACCTCGGCAAACGCCAGCGTCACCAGCGCGAAATACGAGCCGCGCAACCCCGCCCGGAACGAAGCCGCCCCGATCGCCGCCCCCACCAGCCCCCCCGCCACGAAACCGACGGGCAACCCCAGCCACGGGTTCAACCCATACCGCGTCTGCAATATCGCCACCGCATAGGCCCCGGTGCCGAAAAACACCGCATGGCCAAAACTGGTCAGCCCGCCAAACCCGCCCGAGATATTCCAGCACTGCCCGATAAACGCCGAAAACGCCGTCAGCATGGCGATATTCACCATCGACTGCGACGGCAGCGCAAACGGCACCAGCGCCAGCACAACGAGCGCCACGGCCTTCATCGCGTCGCCCCGAACAACCCGGTCGGCCGCAACAGCAGCACCGCGATGAACACCAGGCTGATCCCGATCGGCCCCAGCGACTCCCCCAGGAACAAACCCCCCAGGCTCTCCGTCACCCCGATCAAAATCCCCCCCACTACGGCGCCCGGGAAACTCCCCATCCCCCCCAGCACCACGATGGTAAACGCCACCAGCACGAACACATTGCCCACATGCGGCGACACAAAAAACGACGGCAGCAGCAAACACGCCGCCGCCCCCAGGCACGCAATCCCGATCCCATACGCCAGCGCGAAAATCCGGTCCGGGCGAATCCCCATCAGCCGCGCCCCCTCCGGCTCCTTCGCCACCGCCCGGATCGCCCGCCCGGTATCCGTCAGCGCCATGAACGCCCACAACAACCCGGCGATCGCCAGCGAAGCGCCAAACGCAATCACCTTCGGCACCGACAGCAGCAGCGGCCCCACTTCCCACATCGCAAACGTCAGGTCGGTCTCGATCTGCCGCGTATCGCCCCCGAACATCGCCAGGAACGCGTTATCCAGCACCACCGCCACCCCCAGCGTCGCCAGCAGGATCGCCCGATCCTCGCCCCGCGAAACCCGCCCGATGACAAACCGGTAGAGCCCCCAGCCCACCCCGAACATCCCCGCCGCCACCACCGGCAGCGCCGCATACGGCGACAGCCCCACCTTCTCCGCCAGCAGCCAGGCCGCAAACATCGCCACCATCAGCAGCGAGCCATGGGCGAAATTCACGATATGCAGCACGCCATAAATCAGCGTGAGCCCCAGCGCCACCAGCGCATAAACCCCGCCAATCAAAATCCCATTGATCAGCGCCGCCAGAAATATATCCGTCACCACAAACCCTCGGTGCCCGCGCAGCACACCACGGACGAAAGTTTTTTGCTTCTTTTTCTCAAAAAAGAAGACCTTCTTTTCTGAAGAAAAGAAGCAAAAGACTTCCATCCATGCCTGTGAACGCTCAGGCCTTCGGGCGCGGGAACACTGCCTTCGCGTCGGCGTAGGCGGTCGGCCAGATCACCTTCATGTCGCCCTGCTGGATCTGCAACGCCACCGGATGGCTGCCGCTGTTCTGCCCATCGGTGAACTTCGTCGGCCCATACGGCATGAAATGGTCGGACAGCGTGGACGCATTCAGCGCCGCGATCGCCTTCTCCTTGTCCGCGCTCCCCGCCCGCTCCCACGCATCGGCCAGCAGCTTCACCGCGAAATACCCGAACGGATGCTCCCACGAATAGAACCCGCTCGCTGCTTCCACCCGCTTGCGGAACGCCACCGAGCGCGGGTCCTTCGGGTTATGCCAATGATTGAAGTCGATCATGTTCTCCGCCACCGTCGGCGCTTCCTTGGCGAACTTCAGGTTGAACCCGCCGCCCGAGATCGAATACGTCGACACCAGTTCCACCCGCTGCTGCACCAGCGTGCGCGCCAGCAGCACATACTCGTTCTCGTAGTTCGAGATCAGCACGATATCCGGCTTCTCGGCCTTGATCCGCAGCACGATGTTGGTGAAATCCCGCGTCGGCGTGGCGTGCGGCAGCATCGCCTTCACCTCGATGCCGATCTTGGGCAGCATCGCCGCCTGCAGCTTCACCGAGTTGGTGCCGAACTCGCTGTCCTCATGCACGATCACCGCGGTCTTCGCCGGGCTGCCCGCCGCTTTGTTGAGCGCATCGAGCGCCGCCATCGCATCCGCCGTCGCGGTCGAGTTGTTGGGGAAGAAGCGGAAGGTGTTCTTCAACCCGCGCGTGGTGATGGCGTCCGCGATGCCGCTGTCGATGGAGAACGGGATGTTGTATTTCGCCGCCGCCTGCGTGGCGGCCAGCCCCAGCGCGGAGGCAAAGCACCCGGTAAACCCGGCCGCCCCCGCCTCGGCCATCTGATCCACCAGCTGCGTCGCGATCTCCGGCCGCCCCTGAGCATCGCCCAGCAGCGCCTCCAGCTTCGCCCCGCCCATCGACTTGATGCCGCCGGCGGCATTGATGTCCTCGATCGCCAACTGCCCGCCCATCCGGCAGCGCCCGCCCGCGCCCGCCAGCGCCCCGGTCACCGGGTGGATCAGCCCGATCTTGATCGGTGCGGCCTGCGCGCCACCGATCGCCGGCATCGCAAGGGTGGCAGCACCGGCAAGGGCGCCGCGGCGGGTCAGGCGGGTGAATGTCGACATCGAAGTCTCCCCAGGGTCTGTCAAAAGATCGGCTGCTGATCCGGCGCGCATATTACACATCCGCGCGGCTTTGCATCCCCGGTTCGCCATGCGATTTTCCGCCAATGACATATTGGCAGCACTTTCATGACGCCCCGGCCACCGCCCGGCCGTGGCGCCTCTTCTACGACGCCGAAATGCCGGACGGCCGATTCCTCGCCTGCCCATCCGGGATCTCGGCGCCACCGCCATCGCCGGCATGATCGCCAACCAGGCCAGCTTCATCGTCACCGATCGCCTCTCCGCCTGGATCGCCGAGCGCGCCGCCGCCCTCGCGCCCGAAATCGTGGTCGCCCTGCCCACCCTCGGCCACGTCTACGGCATCGGCGTCGCCCGCGCCCTCGGCCACCCCAACTGGGCCGCCCTCGGCACCTCGCGCAAACTCTGGTACGACGAAGCCCTCTCGGTGCCGCTCTCCTCCATCACCTCCCCCGCCGGCGGCCGCCGCCTCTGGCTCGACCCCCGCATTCTCGACCGCCTCATCGGCCGCCGCGTCCTCCTCGTCGATGACGTCATCAGCACCGGCACCTCCGCCCGCGCCGGCCTCGCCGTCCTCGCCGCCGCCGGCATCACCCCCGTCGGCTTTGCCGTCGCCATGGAACAGACCCAGCGCTGGCGGACCGAATGGCCCGCCGCCATCCCGGTCGTCTCGGCCTTCCGCACCCCGCTGTTTCACCGTGACGGCGAAGGCTGGATCGAGACCCCCTGAACATCGCCCGCAAACGGCAACAACCCGCCAAGCGGTCTTGCCGCCCCGGAATCGTCGCCCCATAGTCGCCGCAACGAGGTGAGTATGCGGTATTCAGGATTCCGGCTCTTCGCCGAGGCCTTGCGTGGCAACACCGGCTGGAAGCCGGCCTGGCGGGACCCACCGCCGAAGCGCTCTTACGATGTGATCATCATTGGCGGCGGCGGCCACGGCCTTGCCACGGCCTATTACCTGGCCAAGGAGCACGGCATCACCAACGTGGCGGTGCTGGAAAAAGGCCCCATCGGCCTCGGCAACACCGGCCGCAACACCACCATCGTGCGCTCCAATTATCTCCTGCCGCAGAACCACTTCTTCTACGAAAAGGCGCTCTCGTTGTGGGAGGGCCTGGAGCAGGACCTCAATTACAACGCCATGGTCAGCCAGCGCGGCGTGATCAACCTGTTTCACGCCGAAGGCGCCCGCAACGCCGCCGTCCGGCGCGGCAACGCCATGCGCCTCGATGGCATCGACGCCGACCTGCTCGACAAGGAGCAGATCCGCGCCATGTGCCCGCTGATCGATGTCGACAACGCCCGCTTCCCCGTCCTCGGCGGCCTCATGCAGCGCCGCGGCGGCACCGCCCGGCACGATGCGGTGGCCTGGGGTTTCGCCCGCGCGGCGGACCTGCGCGGTGTCGACATCATCCAGCACTGCGAAGTCACCGGCATCGATGTCGAGGGCGGCCGCGTCACCGGCGTGCAAACCTCGCGCGGCCCGATCAAGGCCAACAAGGTCGGCCTCGCCGTCGCCGGCAACACCTCCCGCCTGGCCCAGATGGCAGGCTTCGATGTCCCCATCGAAAGCCACGTCCTGCAGGCCTTCGTCTCCGAGGGGGTGAAACCCCTTGTCGACCAGGTCATCACCTTCGGCGCCGGCCACTTCTACATCAGCCAATCCGACAAGGGCGGCCTCGTCTTCGGCGGCGGCCTCGATGGCTGGAATACCTACGCCCAGCGCGGCAACCTGCCGGTGGTGGACCACGTGTGGTCCGCCGGCGTCGCCATGATGCCCAGCCTCTCCCGCCTGCGCGGCCTGCGCCAGTGGGGCGGGGTGATGGACATGAGCTTCGACGGCTCCCCCATCATCGGCAAAACCCCCATCAACGGCCTCTACATGACCGCCGGCTGGTGCTACGGCGGCTTCAAGGCTACCCCTGGCTCCGGCTGGTGCCACGCCTGGACCATCGCCAATGACGCGCCGCACAAGCTGAACGAGGCCCACCGGCTCGACCGCTTCCGCACCGGGCATTTGCTCGACGAGCGCGGCAACGGCCCCTATCCGTGGATGCAATGACATGATCCGGATCGATTGCCCGTGGTGCGGCAAGCGCGACGAGGTGGAGTTCACCTATCGCGGCGATGCCACCGTGGTCCGCCCCGAGGCGGGCGCGCCCGAGGAAGCCTTCCATGATTTCGTCTACAAGCGCGCCAACCCGCGCGGCTGGCACGTCGAGTGGTGGTACCACGGCGCCGGCTGCCGCCAGTTCCTGAAAGTGGTGCGCCACACCATGACCCACGAAGTCCGCAGCGTGGTCCGCGCCACCGAAACGCCGGAGGTGCCGGCCGAATGACCCAGCCCTTCCGCACCGCCTCGGGCGGCCATATCGACCGCACCACTACAATCAACTTCACCTTCGACGGCCGCCCCTACACCGGCCACCCCGGCGACACCCTCGCCTCCGCTTTGCTCGCCAACGGCGTCCGCCTCGTCGGCCGCAGCTTCAAGCTCCACCGCCCGCGCGGCATCTTCGCCGCCGGCGCCGAGGAACCCAACGCGCTGGCCGAACTGCGCAGCGGCGCGCGCCGCGAACCCAACACGCGCATGACCCAGATCGAGCTTTACGACGGGCTCGACGCCAACAGCCAGAACCGCTGGCCCTCCCTCAAGTGGGACCTGCTGTCGCTGAACGGCCTCATCGCCCCCATCCTTTCCTCGGGCTTCTACTACAAGACCTTCATGTGGCCGGCCTCCTTCTGGGAGAAAGTCTACGAACCGATGATCCGCCGCAGCGCCGGCCTCGGCCGCGCCGCCCGCGAGCCCGACCCCGACACCTACGACCACAAGCAGGCCCATTGCGACGTGCTGGTGATCGGCGCCGGCGCCGCCGGCCTCGCCGCCGCCCGGGTCGCCGGCGCCACCGGCGCGCGTGTCATCCTCGCCGACCAGGACAGCATGCTCGGCGGCGGCCTGCTCGCCGAACCCGCCCACGAGGCCTGGCGCGCCGAAACCCTCGCCGCCCTCGCCGCCATGCCCGAAGTCACCCTCCTGCCGCGCACCAACATCTTCGGCGCCTATGACGACAACGTGGTGGGCGCCCTCGAACGCGTCGCCGACCATCTCGCCCAGCCCGCCCCCCACATGCCCCGCCAGCGCTACTGGACCATCCGCGCCGCCCGTATCATCCACGCCACCGGCGCCCACGAACGCTTCATCGCCTTCCCCGGCAACGATCGCCCAGGCGTCATGCTGGCCGGTGCCGCCGCCACCTACGCCAGCCGCTACGGCGTCCTGCCCGGCAAGCGCGCCCTGCTGTTCGCCAACAATGACGCCGCCTACGACTCCATCTTCGCCCTCCAGGATGCCGGCATCACCATCGTCGCCGCCGTGGACCCGCGCGCCGATTCCTCCGCCATGCAAACCGCCCGCGCCCGCGGCATCACCGTGTTCGAGAACAGCCAGGTCATCGCCACCGCCGGCACCCATGCCCTGCAAGGCGCCAGCATCGCCCGGCGCGGCTCCGCCGGCACCGACACCCTGGTCGCCGCCGACCTGCTCTGCGTCTCCGGCGGCATCAACCCCGCCGTCCAACTTGCCAGCCAGTCCCGCACCCCGCTCATCTGGCATGACGCGCTCGCCACCTGGGTCCCCGGCACCCCCATCCTGCCGCAATTCTCCGCCGGCTCGGCCAACGGCATCACCGGCATTTCCGCCGCCGCCGCTGACGGCGCCCGCGCCGGTGCCGCCGCCAGCGGGGGCGATGCCGCCATCGTGCTCCCCGGCGGCGCCCCGTCCGACGCCACCGTGCTGCCGTTCTGGGAGGTCAAGGGCCACGGCAAGGCCTTCGTCGATATCCAGGATGACGTCACCGCCAACGACATCCGCCTCGCCGCCCGCGAGGGCTACAAGCACATCGAGCACGCCAAGCGCTACACCACCCACACCATGGGCACCGACCAGGGCAAATCCGGCGGTCTCATCGGCGCCGCCGTGCTGGCCGAGGCGCGCGGCGAACGGGTGCAGGACGTCGGCATGCCCACCTTCCGCCCCTTCACCTCCCCGGTCACCTGGGGCGCCATCGCCGGCCCCAACATCGGCAAGCACTTCGCCCCCACCCGCCTGAGCCCGCTGCACGACTGGCACGTCAAGCGCGGTGCCGTCTTCATGGACGCCGGCCAGTGGCTCCGCCCCGCCTACTACCCCGCCCCGGTGGACGGTGACGGCTGGGACAGCGTCATCCGCGAAGGCCGCGCCGCCCGCCGCGGCGTGGCGATCTGCGACGTCTCCACCCTCGGCAAGATCGACGTCCAGGGCCGTGACGCCGCCACCTTCCTCGATCGCCTCTACACCAACACCTTCTCCAACCTCGCCATCGGCCGCGCCCGCTACGGCCTGATGCTGCGCGAGGACGGCATCGTCTTCGATGACGGCACCACCTCCCGCCTTGCCGAGGACCATTATTTCGTCACCACCACCACCGCCAACGCCGGCCCGGTGATGCAGCACATGGAGTTCTACCTCCAGACCGTCTGGCCCGAGCTTGACGTGACACTTGCCTCCGTCACCGACCAATGGGCCGCCATGTCCATCGCCGGCCCCAAATCCCGCGCCACCATCGCTAGGGCGGTCGAAGGGCTCGATCTCTCCAACGAGGCCTTCCCGTTCATGGCGGTGGCCGAAGCCACCGTGCGCGGCTGCCCGGTCCGCGTCTTCCGCATCAGCTTCTCCGGCGAAATGGCCTACGAAATCGCCACCCCCGCCCGCCCCCGCCTCGTCGGCCTCCGCCCGGTCACCCGTGGCGACCAACTCCGCGCCGGCGCCCACCTGGTTGAACCCGGCACCACCCAC
>CAIMWH010000038.1 GCA_903845065.1 uncultured Rhodospirillales bacterium
CGGACGAAGTTGGACCGTAATGTGGTGAAATTGTGACGGTTTGCTGGAAATGGGTTTCACATTGCACCGCAGTAAACTGATATCATGCTCTATTTCTAATTCTTTCATTCCGTGTGTGTGATGCCACAATTGGCTCTTGGAGCCTGCGAGTGCGGAATGGGACCGTTGCACTTTTCAAATTCGGGATGCTGGCAGATAGGTAAAATAGGAAAACATACGTCTTTTTGAAAATTTTCCTTGAACATTCTGCCCGCAATCCGGTATACATTTCCTCATGATCGACGGCGTGTCACTGAGAAGTGGCGCGCCGTTTGTGTTTTCGGGGTGCCGCACGAATGAGCAAGGTGTTCGGGGCGGGGGAGGGCGCTGGGCTTGCGTGCCTTGGCGCTGGCGGGCGGCGACGGTATCGGGCGCTGCTGGCATGGGCGCGGCGGGCGATGCTTTCGCGCGGTGTTGCGCCGGCCAAACACCACCGTGTGTTGCTGCGGCATCTCAGCGAGGTGGCGGAGGGGGTATGTGACCGGCTTTTGGTGCTGATGCCGCCGGGGAGTGCAAAGTCGACCTATGCGAGCCAGGTGTTTCCGGCCTGGTGGTTCCATCGGCATCCGGGATCGAGCGTGATTGCGGCCAGCCACACGGGGGAACTGGCATCCCACTTCGGGCGTGGGGTGCGGGGTCTGGTCGCGGAGCATGCGGACTGGCTGGGGTATGAGCTGCGGAAGGACAATCACGCGGCGCACCGGTTTGAGACCAATGATCATGGGTCGTATTTCGCGACCGGGGTGGGGGGCGCGATCACCGGGCGGCGGGCGGACCTGGTATTGATCGACGATCCGATCAAGAGCCATGTCGAGGGTGATGGCGCGTCGCACCGGGATGCGACGTGGGCCTGGTATCGGTCGGAATTGCTGCCGCGGCTGAAGCCGGGTGGGCGGGTGGTGATGATCATGACCCGGTGGCATGCCGATGACATCGCCGGGCGGGTGATCGGGTCTGATGACGGGTGGCGGGTGTTGCGGTTGCCGGCGCTGGCTGAGGCCGATGATCCGATGGATCGGGCGGTTGGCGAGGCGTTGTGGCCGAAGTGGGAGGATCGCAAGGCGCTGGAGCGCAAGCGGGTCGCGTTGGGGGAGCGGACGTGGGCGGCTTTGTATCAGCAGCGGCCGATCGAACAGGAAGGGGCGCTGTTCAAGGTGGCGCGCCTGGTGGCGCTGGATGGTCTGCCGGATGACCTGCGGCTGGCGCGGGCGTGGGATTTGGCGGCGAGCGAGGGGAAGGACGCGGACTACTCGGTTGGCGTGAAGCTAGGCCGGGATGCGGGCGGGCGGTTCGTGGTGGTGGATGTGGTGCGGTTTCGGGGCGGGCCGCTTGATGTCGCGGAGACGATTGTCGCGGTGGCGCGGGCGGACGGGACTTCGGTGCCGATTTCGTTGCCGCAGGACCCCGGGCAGGCCGGCAAGCAGCAGGTGACGTGGCTGGCGGGGCGGTTGGCGGGGTTTCGGGTGGCGGCGAGCCCGGAGACCGGGGCCAAGCTGCTGCGGGCGCAACTGGTGGCCGCACAGATTGCGGCCGGAAATGTGGCGATGCTGCGGGCGGGTTGGAACGCGGCGTTCGTGGCCGAGCTCGAGGAGTTTCCGCGTGGCCGGCGGGACGACCAGGTTGATGCGTTGGCCCGGGCGTTCGGGATGTTGGCCGATCAGGCAGTCATCACACGACGTGCCGCGGTGCCGATCATGGTTCGGTGAGCGGCGGGTCGTTTTAATTGTGGTTTGAACAGGGGTATTCATGTTCGATACGATCACCGGATTGATACCGCGCGACAGGGATTTTGCGGAGCGGACGTGGCGGTTGGATGTGCTGTCTCGGGTTCTGGAAGGGCGGCTGTACGATGTGCTGCCGTTTGCTTTCCAGGATGAGCGGGGGGCGGGGGGCGAGTATATTCCGTTGCGGATGCGGCGGCCTTCGGTGCGGTATCCGTTGCCGCGGATTGTGGTGGAGGATGCGGTTTCGCTGGTGTTCAGCGAGGGGCATTTTCCGTCATTCGATTGCGAGGATATGGCGGCGCGGGATGCGATGCGGGATGTTGTGGCGGAATCCGCGCTCAACCAGGTGATGCTGGAGGCGGTGTTGCGGGGCTCGGTGGGGTCGGTGGCGATCCTGTTGCGGGTGTTGCGGGGGCGGGTGTTTTTCTCGGTGGTGCCTTCGCTTTTCCTGACGCCGGTTTGGGATGCTGAGGCACCTGATGAGCTGGAGACGGTAACCGAGCGGTACAAGGTTCGCGGGGCGGAATTGCTGGCGCGCGGGTACCAGGATGTGGAACCGAGCGGCGAATATTGGTTCATGCGGCGTTGGGATGCGGAGCGGGAGACCTGGTTTCATCCGTGGCCGGTGCGGGGCGGCGGTGGGCCGGTGGAGGATAGCGGGCGGACGGTGCGGCATGGGCTGGGGTTCGTGCCGTTGGTGTGGATCCGCAATTTGCCGGGCGGGGATGCGATCGACGGGGCGTCGACGTTCCGGCCGGCGATCGAGAGCATGATCGAGATAGACTATCAGTTGAGCCAGGCGGGGCGAGGGCTGAAGTATTCGTCGGACCCGACGTTGTTGATCAAGGAGCCCGCCGGAATTGATGGCGATATTGTTCGCGGCGGCGGCAATGCGTTGATTGTTTCGGAGAAGGGTGATGCCAAGCTGCTCGAGATTGGCGGGACGGCGGCGCAGGCGGTGATCGAGTATGTGCGCACGCTGCGGGAATTCGCGATCGAGAGTCTGCATGGCAACCGGGCGAGCCCGGAGAAGCTGTCGGGCGCGCAGTCCGGGCGGGCGCTTGAGATGATGAACCAGGGGTTGATTTGGCTGGCCGACAATTTGCGCGTGAGCTACGGCGGCGCGCTGTTGCGGTTGGCGGGAATGGTGGCGCGGGCCAGCAACGTGTTTCCACTGCGGGTCGGGGGCGTGGAGATCGCGCCGATCCCGGTGGGGACGAAGTGGACGTTGAAGTGGCCGCGCTGGCAGATGCCGGGGGCGGAGGATCGGGAGCGCGATGCGCGGACCCTCACGACACTGGCGGCGGCTGGGCAGATTTCGCGTCTGACGGCCGTCAAATCCATCGCCGATGTCTATGATATTCCCGATGTGTCGGCGGAAATGCAACGTATTTCCGAGGAGGCGACGCGATGAGCGAGGAGATGGCCGCGCTGGGCGAGGAGGGTGCCGCGAGGGCGGCGGTGCTGGAGGCGCGAATTGCCGAGTTGGAAGTGGCGTCCCGCGAGGCGGTGATCCGGGCGGAATTGAAGGCGGAGGCGCTTCGGGCCGGGATTGTGGATCTCGATGGGCTGAAGCTGGCGGATACCTCGGCCGTGACGCTCGATGAGCGGGGCGAGGTGGTGGGGGCGGCGGTGCTTGTCGGGGCGTTGCGGCGGGCCAAGCCCTGGTTGTTCGGGGTGGCCAGTTCGTCGAGCGTGGCGGGTGTGCCGCTGGCTGCGGTGGTGCGGGCAAAGAGCGCCACCGAGATGAGCCATGCCGAGTGGCAGGCGGCGCGCAAGGACATGATCCGGCGGCGCTGACGCGTTGCGGCCTCGCGGCCGCGCACTTGTAACACAGATGCTTCGCCTGCCGGGGGTGGCTCCGGGGGAGGGGAATTTGCAACCGAAAAGGGATATCGATGGGCATTTCGAATTTTCCGGCAGCGTTGCAGCCGATTATCCAGCAGGGTTTTCTCGAGCGCGAGTTCGAGAATGCGCTGACCTCGCGGCTCGGTTACCGGGCCGTGGCGGACCGGGAGGAGTTCTCGGTTGGTATCGGCGAGACGCTGACCAAGACTCGGGCTGGGTTGAAGCCCTCGGTTACTTCGCCGTTGGTGGCTTCGGCCAATACCAACCTGGACAATGGGCTGACGCCGCAGGGTTATTCGGTTGAGCAGTATACCATTACGCTCAACCACTATGCTGCCACCACCGACCTGAACATGGTGACCTCGCGGGTGGGGATTGCCTCGCAGTTTCTGCAGAATGCGGCGATCAATGGCGAGCAGGCGGCGCGGTCTCTCGATGAACTGGCGCGCAATGCGCTGTTTTCGCCGTATTTCGGCGGCAATACGCGGGTTCGTACCACGCTGGGTTCGGCCGGGCCGGTGGTGGCGGTGGATGACGTGCGCGGGTTCCAGTTCGTGTTCGTCAATGGCGTGCAGACCACTGTTTCGGGCGGCACCGCGCTGACGGTGAGCGTGGGTGCCAACGGCTATTCGCTGGTTGGCGTGACGGTGGACGGGACGAATGTGTCCAGCGCTCCGGGGGGTATTTCGGGCGTGCTGACGTTCGGTTCGTCGGTGACGGTGGCCGATGCGACGGCGGGCAGTGCGGTGATCGCGGCGACGGCTTCCTCGATCCAGCGGCCTGGCGGGCGGAGTTCGACGGCGGGGCTGCTGGCTGGGGATACCCTGACGATGGGCACGCTGCTCAATGCGGTGGCGACGCTGCGAATGAACGCGGTGCCGGAAATCGATGGGGTGTACAACTGCTATCTCGATCCGATGTCGGCGCGGCAGTTGTTTGCCGACAATGACTTCCGGCAGTTGTTCACCGGGGCGACCTCGGCCAACCAAGTGTTTCGCCAGGGGATGGTGAACGACTTTCTGGGGCTGCGGTTCATTCCGACGACCGAGGCTTTCGTGCAATCGCATCCCACGCTCTCGGGCGCGGTGGTGCGGCGGCCGATCGTGTGTGGGCAGGGTGCGCTGATCGAGGGTGGGTTTGCCGGCATTGCCAACGCCGATGTGGCGCCTTCGGACTCGATCATCACGGTGGTGGATGGCATCGCGATGGTGACACGGGAGCCGATCGATCGGCTGCAGCAGATCATCGCCCAGTCCTGGTACTGGATCGGTGGCTTCTGTGCGCCTTCGGACGTGACGACGAATTCGGCGACGGTTCCGACGGCGAGCAATGCCGCGTTCAAGCGGGCGGTGATGGTCGAGCATATCGGCTGATCCGGGTGGGGGAGGGTGGCACCTCCCCCATTGGCTTTGCGGCGGCGGCGGTTGGTTGTCAGCGGGGTGCAGCGTGGCGTTTTCGGAAGTTGAGCGCACGGATGTGCGGCGGTTCTGCGGTTATCCGGCGTTTGGCGCGGGCACGGCAGGGTTTCAGAACTGGCGGTTCTACCAAGCGTACGGGTTGTTGGAGTGTAAAACAGCGTGCAAACCTTTCCAGATTCCAGGGGTAAACAGCGCCCAAAAGTTTCCACCCTGGTCCATGCGATGATCCGGCTTTTGGGCTGGAGAATCTGGGGTGTTGCTCATGGATGTGATCGCCGAAATCCGCC
>CAIMWH010000039.1 GCA_903845065.1 uncultured Rhodospirillales bacterium
CAGATGCTGGTCAACGACGATCTCGGCGCCTTCACCGACTTCGCCGCCATGATCGGCCGCCGGGTCGCCGACTTCGAAAACGTCACCGCCTACAGCCTGCTCAACGGGGCCAGCGGCGCGGGCCCGACGCTCACCACCGGCAGCACCACCGTTTTCGCCACCGGTGCCGCCCGGGCCAACCAGGCTTCGGCCGGCACCGCGCTCGACATCACCAACCTGGCGTCCGGGCGCGCGGCGATCATGAAGCAGAAGACGCTGGATGGTCTGCCGATCTCGATCGGCTCCAGCATGACCCTGGTGGTCGGGCCCAATCTCGAACTCTCCGCCCGCCAGCTCACCGTTAATGTGGCGGCGACGCAGACCGGCAACGCCAACATCTACGCCGGCTTTGTGCAGCCGCTGGTCGAGCCGCTGATCCCGTCGAACCGCTGGTATCTGTTCTCCGATCCGATGGCGGCGCCGGTCTATGTTTACGGCTACCTCAACGGCGCCGAGGGACCGCAGGTCACCACCGGCCCGGTCTCCGGCGTCGATGGCGTCGAGGTCTCCGTCATCTTCGATTTCGGGGTCGGCGCCATCGACTGGCGCGGCGCCTGGTTCAATCCCGGAACCTGATCCGGCGCAGCTTCCAGGGACGCGGCATCACCCCGCGAGCGGACGACTGCCATCCCTGGGACCACGAGGGTACTTTCGCGCTCGCTGCACCTTCGTGGGGCCGCGAGCGCGGACGGCGCCCGGGACCGGTTGGGACATCAAGGCAACCGGACGGCTGCGGAGCATCACTGCGAAGATACGACCAAGCCGCACCCGACACAGGATCGCCGCAAGCCGCCGGCGTGCGTCAGGCATCGTGATCGGAATCGGCCCTTTCACCCGAACCCCAGGAAGACTGCGAGGCTGCGCGTCAGAGCCACCAGTTCGTCATCCGTCAGCCGCCCGAGCACCTGCCCAACGCGGTCGCGCCGGATCGTCGTGATCTTTTCGATGGCTATGTAACTCGGGCTGGCCAAACCACTCACAGCGCCAGGTTCGACTGCGATCCGGAGCAACGGTGCGCCCGTCTCCTGGGTCGTCAGGAGGCAGACGACAACCGAGCCTGTGTCCTCGAATAGCTCGGACTGCACCACGACGGCCGGCCTGGGTTTCCCGCCATAGTCGCCGGCCCCGCGGTCGGCGATGACAACGACATCACCGCGACGCATCGGCAACCGGGATGTCTTCCTCATCGAACACCGAGACACGCTCGATGAAGTCCATCACGTCGTCGAAGTCCTCGGCCGTGGCGACGAGCCGTGACTGACGACGCGCCTCCTCCGCGAAGCCGGGGGACCGAGTGTCAGGCACCCAGATCTGGATCGGCCTCAGCCCACGGCGCCGAAGCTCGGCCCTGTGTGCAGCAACCCGTCCGCGAACACCCGTCTGCGCCATGGCGACCTCCTATCCGCGTTACATGTAACACGGACAGCCGCCCTCCTGCAACGTCATCTCCCAACCAGGAACCCCTGCAATGAAGAACTTCGTCCAGCCCGGCGACAGCATCAACGTGACCGCGCCCTATGCGGTCAGTTCCGGCCAGGGCGTCCTGGTCGGTGGCCTGTTCGGCGTCGCCGCTTTCGACGCCGCCCTCAGCGCCACCCTCGAAATCCAGACCGAGGGCGTGTTCGACCTGACCAAGGAGCCGGCGCTCGCCATCGCCCAGGGTGCCCGGGTGTTCTGGGACAACACCAACCGCCGCGTCACCACCACGTCCAACGGCAACTTCCCGATCGGCGCGGCCACCGTGGCGGCGGCGACGTCCGACGCCAACGTGCGCATCTGGATCGACGGCCAGGCAGCCCTCACGCCCGGCTCCATTGCCGCCCGCGTGGTGTCGCTGGTGCCGACCGCCGCGGCGAGCACCGATCTGACCGTGACGGTCCCGGCCGGGCATCTGCTGCGCATCTCCGAGCGCACCACCGTCGCCTACACCGGCACCACCGTCACCGTGCAGGTCGGCACCACCGCCGGCGGTGTCGATGTCGTGGCGGCAACCGACATCAAGGCCATCGCCTCTCGCGCGCTGACCCTGGTCGATGCCAGCACCGCGGCCTTCACCCCGCTGCCGGCCGGCACGCTCTATGTCCGCATCGCACAGACCGGCCAAACCGCAGTTGGTGCCGGGCAGTTGATCTTCGAACTGCTGCCGACGGTCTGACCGCCATGGACCCGTTCAACACCGTCATCGACGGCGTCATCGGCCGGGAGGGGCGTTACAGCAACGACCCGGCCGATCGTGGCGGCGAGACCATGTGGGGCATCACCACGGCTACGGCCCGAGCAGCTGGCTATGCCGGGCCGATGGCGGAGATGGCGCGGGAGACGGCTGTGGCCATCTACCGGCAGCGCTACTGGACGGGGCCAGGCCTCGACCGGCTCGCGGCGATCGCCGAGACCATCGCGGTCCGCCTGCTCGACATCGGCGTCAACATGGGCCCACCGGTCGGGATCGGCTTCCTGCAACGGGCCCTGAACGCACTCAATCGCGGAGGGGCCGACTATCCCGACATCACCGCGGACGCCGTGCTTGGCTCCGCGACCCTCGGCGCGCTCCAGGCGTTGCTCGCCCGGCGTGGCGACGACGGCCGCCGGGTGCTGCGCGGCATGATCACCGCCCAGCAGTCGGTCCACTACCTCGAGATCGCCGAGCGCAATCCGTCGCAGGAGGCGTTCGAGTTCGGCTGGCAGCTCAACCGCGCCCTCGGTGCCGACCTTCCGTCCTGATCACAGGAGTTCCCCATGCTCGCAGCCCTGTTGCCGGCGCTCGTCCCGATCCTGGGCGATGCGATCCGCCGCCTGTTCCCCGATCCCGCCGAGGCCGCCAAGGCGCAGGCGGAACTCAACAACGCCCTGATGGCGAACGCCGCCAAGATCGAGGAGGCGGCGGCTAGCATCATCGCCGATGAGGCGAAGTCCGAGCATTGGCTGGCGTCATCCTGGCGCCCACTGGTGATGCTCACCTTCACCGCCCTCATCGTTGCCCGCTGGCTCGGCTACTCCGCGCCCGGCATCTCCGAAGCGGAGGTGCTAAAGCTGTGGGACATCGTCCAGATCGGCCTCGGCGGCTACGTCATCGGCCGCAGCGCCGAGAAGATCGTGCCGCAACTGGCGCAGATCGTGGCCAAGCGATGAACGCGTTCGCCGCCATGCTGGAGGCACTGCACGCTGATCCCAATATCGGCGTCGATGGCATTTATACCCGGGCGCCGGCAGCCGGCATCGCCGTACGGGCGAGCCTGTCGCATCCGTCCGACCAACTGCCCGGCCTTGGGGCGGTGGGCGTCCGCGCCGGCTCGCTCACCGCCGACGTGCTGGCGTCGCAGCTGGGCGGGATGGTCCCGAAGCGCGCTGACACGCTGACCATCGGCGCCATCACCTACCGGGTCGAAGACGTCGAGCGCGATCCGCTCGGCCTGACCTTTCGCCTGACGCTGGCACCGTGACCAGCCCGGTCACCGAGGCGGCACTTGTGGCCGTCACTGCGCGGCTGGTCGCGATGGTGCCGTCCGCCGTGGTCGAACGCGCCCGCCGCGCACCCGTCGATATCGAGAGCGAGGCGCTGCCGCGGTTGGTGCTGCACATCGACAGCCTCGAGGCGGACGCTAGCGCCGAACCCAGCGCGACCCACTATCGGATCGGCCTCTCCATCGTCGGCACCTCGATCGGCACCAGCGATCTCGAAGCCCAGCAGGCGGTCCTGACGCTGCACGCCTCGGTCGTCGCGGCGCTCGCCGGCTGGACCCCCAGCACTACCGGCCTCGGCGATGTCGCGGAACTCGGCGCCGACTTCCTGCTCCACGACGTCGATCAGTCGGCCACGCCCGCGGGCGAGTTCGCCGCCCGCTTCGAACTGCTCGCAGTCGCCCCGACCGGCTCCCCCTACCTCTGATCGGAGATCGCCATGACTTTGTCCCTCGTCCGCATGCGGTTCTCGGCCGCGGCGGCCAAGATCGAGACCACGCCCGGCACCGACGCCATTGCCGGCACCCCCGCCAGCACCGACTGGATTGCCGGCGATTTCCAGGTCGACTTCAACCCGCAGGTGATCGACAACCCGGAACTCACCGGCACCCTGGACAAGGCCCCGTCCATCGTCGGCGGGCTGCGGCCGCAGATCAAAATGCGGGTGCCGTTGCGCGGCGTCGGCACCGCCGGCACCGCGCCCGACTTCGGCAAGCTGCTGCGCTGCTGCACCATGATCGAAACCACCACCGCCGCCGCCGTCGGCGCGCCAACTGCCGCGACCGCTGGCACCACCAGCACCATCACGCTCGGCGTCCCGTTCGGCACCACCGCCCAGCAGTATCGCGGCATGCCGCTGCTGCTCTCCGGCGACCGCGTGGTCACCACCGGCGTCGCCGACTACACCGCGGGCAAGGTCGCGACCATCGGCGAAACCATGGCCACGGCCATGACCGTCTCCACCCTCGCGCAGGTCCCGATCAATGTCCTCTACGGCCCGACCTCGGACGAGAGCCAGTACAAGACCTGCACCATCTATTTCTATGCCGATGGGCTGCAATGGACCTTCACCGGCTGCCAGGGCACCTGGTCGCTGGAACTGACCTCGGGCGGCATCGGCTACCTCAACTTCGAAATGCAGGGCCAGATGGGGATCCACGGAACCGCCGCGATGCCCTCGGGCTGGAACACCGGCATTCGCCAGACCCCGCCGCGCTGGGTGGCAGGGCGGGCCCAGTTGAATGGGGCACTCGCCCGCTGCCGCCGTCTGATGCTGGAGGCAGGCATCCAGACCGTGCTGCCCGATAATCCGGAGGCGGCGCAGGGCTACGACCCTGCCGTGCCGATCATCCGCGACAGCAAGGGCACCATCGACCCGCTGATGGACACCACCAGCCAGGTCGCCCTCTACAACGCCTTCCTCGCCGGCTCAGCCATGAAGCTGATGGCCATCGTTGGTGCTGTCGCTGGCAATCGCTTCCTGGTGGTGGCGCCGGCAGCCAAAGCCATCGGCTTCCGGCCGAGCGATCGCGACAATCTCGGGCAGAACGAGATCACGTTCCAACTCGATGGCGCCGATAGCGACCTCTTCCTCGCTTCCTTCTGATCTGACGCGCAACGCAGCGGCGACGTCCCCTTCATCCCCCGGAGACCAATCATGACCGACCCCGTGTTCTCGCGTCGCGAAGCCGTGACCTTCATCCCGGACGGCTCGCCACGCACGTATAATATAGTACCGCTCACCTTCCGGGAGCGGCAGGCCTTCCGCGCCGAACTCGCGCGCGAGGGCGGGCTCTATCCCCCGCGGATGCAGCTCATCGCCGCCCTGCGCGGCGCGGTGCAGGAGATCGCCCCTGACAACGCGCCGGCCTTGCTCACCGATATCGATGCCGCCGAAGCGACGCCCGACGACGTTGGCGCCCAGACCCGCCTGGCCTCGATCGAAGCCATCGCCGCCGAGGTGCCGATCTATGCTGCGCTGCTGGCGGCGCGCGAGCGCTATCTCGGCACACTGCCCTGGGTCGCCGCCCGCCATGCCCTGCGCGGCTGGGACGGCCCCAGCCTACCGCCGTTCCGCCGCGAGCGCGGCAGCGTCCCGGCCGACCTGCTCGATAGCCTGCCAGACGCGGAGATCGAGGCCATCGGCTGGAAAGCCAGCGCGTTGATGCAGCCGAATGCGAGTGCGGAGGGAAACTCCGTGGCGCCCTCGCCGTCGCCCGAGACCCCGGCGCCTACGACGGAGGGCTGACGCCTGACGATGGCGGCGAATGGCTGGTCGCGGGAGAGCCCGTGGCCCGCAATCCGCGACTGACCATTCCGCCCCCCTGGCACGACTTCATCCGTCTCTGGGCCGCGTGCCGGGGCGGGATGGGCGGGATCGCCCACTGGCCTGATCCGGGGGGCGTCGGCGACCAGGCCACCTGGATCGTCGATGCGTTCGCGATGCTGGCGGCAATCGATGCCCGGATCGACGATGTCGTCCGTCGAGGGAGCCGAGGTCAGGCGGCGTGACGAGATGCCAACGCGCGCAACACCGCTTCAGGTTCACGATCGATGACCCACAGCAACACCTGGGCAGGCCCATCGGGCTGGCGCCGTCCCTGCTCCCAATCCCGGACAGTGCCGAGTGACACCTGGAACCGCCTGGCGAACTCTGCCTGGGTCAGGCTCAGGCGATGCCGCACGAGCTTCACCTGGCTGGCGATATGCTCAACGTCGGACAGGACCGGCGCCGTGTCAGGGTCGGCAGCAATCTGTGCCGCAATATCAGCATCATCGGTGGCGTCGACCTTCGCCCAGTCGATCCCCGCGATCGTCTGCTCGACCATCGCCGGGGTCATCTCGACCACTACACGCCGCTTGCCTGCCATCGCTTGACCTCCTTCGAATTCGCTTTGCGCAGCGAGATCACTCGGATCGTCTCGTCACGCTTCGTGTAGACGACGCAGAATAGCCGACCCACCACCATCCCGAACGCAACAAACCGCTCTTCGCCATAGTCGCGCCGGTCATCGATGAACTCCCCGATGACATTCGCCAGGACCGCCGCCGCCAGTTCGAACGGCAAGCCGCGCTCGCGCACGTTCCTCGCGCTCTTCGCCGGGTCGAAGTCGATCTTCATACGACAAAGTAAGGCATTGCCGTAGTCGTTGCAATGCCTTTTGCCAGCCGCGAGGCTCCTATGCCCATCCTCACCAGCATCCCGCGTGGCACCGTCACCGACGCCATGAAGGCGGAGGCGCGTGCCATTGCCGCCGGTCTGCGCCGCGCCGTCGAGCGGACGGGCCAGCAGGTGCAGGAGGACCTCCGGGCCCAGGTCCGCGCCGCTGGGTTCAAGGATGGCGGCCGCGCCATGGCCAATGCCTGGCGGCTGAAAACCTTCCCGGCCGCGGGCGTCGTCACCTTCCACCCGGCGGCGCTGGTGTTCTCCAAGATGCCCGAGGCCGTGCAGGCCTTCGATCGCGGCGAGCCGATTGTCGCGCGCAACCGGAAATATCTGGCCTTCCCGACCGGCTACAACGCCCGCGGTGGCCGGCGCAGTGCCGGCTCGCGTGGTGGCGTTCGGGTCTCCACGCAGGAGATGATGGCCGCCGGGGGACAGTCTTTCATCCTCCGCGCCAAGGCCAACCGCTCGGTGTTCCTGTGGTGCCTTCGGGTCAACGAAGCCCGCGGCATGAAACAGCGCGGGCGCAATCGTATCCGCCTGTTCGTCGGCGACGCCACCGAGGTGCTGACCGGGCATCGCAAGGGGCAGCAGGCGATGGCGCGCGAAGTGCTCGATCGCGGCTTCGTGCCGATGTTCGTGCTGGTGCGCCAGGTCGTGCCGCGCAAGCGCCTTGATGTTGACGCCGTGCGCGACCAGGCCGTGCCCTTGCTCCTGGCCAATGTTCTCGCGGAGTTGAATCCATCATGAGCGGTTCAACGCGCGTCGCCGCGATCCGCCTGTCAACCGAGGACCTCGATGCCGCGCGTGGCAAGTTCGAGGCGCTCGGCAGCCTCGGTGATCAGGTGCTGGACCGTATTACTCAGGCCGGCCAGCGGGCGTCCACGGCGATGTCCGGCATTGCGGGCCCCGACGACGCCGTCGCGCGCCGGGCGGCCGACATTGCCGCCTATGGGGCCGGGCTCGACCGGCTGCAGGCCTCGTTCAACCCGCTGTTCGGCACCATGCGCCGCTACGAGACGACGCTCGCCGATATTGCGCAGGCCGAGCGCGTCGGTGCCATCGCCAGCGGGGAAGCCGTCGTCGCCCGGCAGCGCGCCTTCGCCAGCTACGAGCAGCAGATCAGCGCTAACGCCGGCCTGGCCGAGAGCTACAGCCAACTCGGCATCGCCATGATCCGTCTGGTCGACGTCCAGCAGGCCGCCAATCGAGGTGCCGGCGTCGCGGCGCCGCTCGCCGGCGACGCACTCGCCGCCCGTGGGGCCGATGTCGCAGCGTATGGCGCCGAACTCGATCGCCTCCGCGCCAAATTCGATCCCCTGTTTGCAGTCTCCCGAACCTACGAAACCACCCTCGCCGAGATCGCCCAGGCCGAGCGCGTCGGGGCGATCTCGGCCACCGTTGCCGCCCGGGCGCGCGAGGCCGCCACCAAGGCCTTCGCCGACGCCGCAGCGCCGACGGGTGTGGCCGCATCCGCCACGGCAGTGCTGGCCGGCAAGACCGTCGAGGCAGCCAAGCAACAGGAGGCGCTGGGCGTCTCGGCCGGGGCCAACGCCTTCGCGCTGCGGCAGCTGGGCGTGCAGACCATGCAGGCAGTGTCGTCCATCGCCGCGGGGCAGCCGGTGATGATGACGATGATCCAGCAGGGTCATCAGGTCGCCGACGTCGCCATGTCCACCGGCACCGGCTTCGGGGTGCTCGGCACCGCCGCTCGCATGGTGGCAGGCGCGCTGCTGTCGCCGGTCGGCGCCGCCGTGGCGGTGGGCGGCGCCTTTGCCTTGGCCATGGCGCATGCCGCGGCACTGGAAACCGAGGCGCGGCAGTTGTCGGTGGCGTTGCGCGCCGTGGGCCGCGACGGTGATCTCGCGACCGCTTCGCTACAGGGCTACATCGTGACGCTGCAGCATGCCGGCATCGCCCGCGATGCCGCCGCCGCCATTGTCCAGGGCCTCGCTCGGGTGCCGGCGTTGGGTAACGCCCAGATCCAGCAGGTCGTTGGCCTGACCGCCGATACCACGGCGGCGCTGGGCGGCACCGATCAGGCAGCAGTGGCAAAGCGGCTCGGCGAGGTCGCATCCGGCTCCTACACCGCGCTGAAGTCGCTCGACGACGAGTTGAACCTGCTCACCGCCGACCAGCGCGCAGCGATCCGCGTCATGCTGGAGCACGGCGAGCGCACCGAGGCCGTCGCCAAGGCGATGGAGGCGCTGCGGCTGCGCGTTCATGGGCTCGATCAGGACGCGTTGTCGCCGGCGGCGAAGGCCGTGCGCGCCCTGGGTAATGAGTGGTCCACCCTGATGGACCGCATCGCCCAGTCCGGCCCGATCCAGGCCGCCCTGGTGGTGCTGACCTCGATCGGTGCTGCGGCGAACAAGCTGCTGGAAGAAGAACCACCCGTCGCCACCATCGACCGCCGTGTCGGCCAGATCGACACCAAGCTGGCCGAGCGCGACAGCTACGGCGCCCTCGTGGTCACCGGTGATGCCGAACGCATCCTGCGCCAGCAGCGCGCCGATCTGCTGGCCATGCGTATGCTGGCGGGTGGGCAAATTCAGGGCGGTGCTGCCGCCGCACCCGAGCCGCCCGCACCTCCGGCCGGGGCCATCGGTGCCGCCGAGGCCGAACGGCAGAAGAAGCAGCTCGAGGACATCAACAAGGCGCTGGGGGATCAGCAGCGCATTCTCGCGGCTGGGCTGCCCGACCGGGTCCGGGTCAAGGCCGAGATCGAGGCCGAGGCCTATATCCGCGAGCACGCCCTCACCGGCCTCGCCGCCGAGGAGTATCGTCGCAAGGCGGTGACCCTGGCGCTGGCCAGCGAGACCGATGCCCGCGGCCAGGAACTCGCCGGCATCATGCGCGCGGAGACCGCGCAGATGGCGATGGTGCGTGCCGCCGAGGAAGGCCGTGCCGCCATGCTGCGCGCCACCGCGGCGGCCGAGGCGCATGAGCAGGCCGCGACCAAGACCGGCGTGTCGGAGACGGCGTTGGCCGCCGCCATCCTCAATCGCAACGCGGCGCAGGAGGCCGCCAAGGGGGCGCAGACCGTCGTCGAACTCAACGAGCAGATCGGCGCGACCAAGGCGCTGATTGCCGCCGAGCAGTCCAGCGATCGGGCCGCGTATTACGGCCGGCTCGACGACAAGGTGCGGCAGGTCACGCTCTCTGCCCGCGCCTATCGCGATGCCGCCACCGATCCGGCGGTGAAGGCGGCACTGACCGCCCTCATCGTGCTGATGGGGCAGAAGGTCGAGTTGCAAGAGAAACTGAACGCCGATCTCGACGCCGAACGGGCGCTGCGCGTCGGCCAGGGCCAGTTGGACGATTTGCGCGCCGAAGCCGCCCTCATCGGCCAGTCCGCCGAGCAGCGGGAGCGGGAACTGGCGGCGTTGCGGACCATCCGCGGCCTGATCACGTCCGGCAAGGCGCCGGATGCCGAGAGCCTGACCGAGACGCAGCAGGCGCTGGTCGAGCAATCGAAGGCGATCGCCAGTGCCAACTATGCGCTGAAGCAGCAGCAATCGCTCTATGACGGCATTGCCAATGCGGCGAGCCAGGCCTTCGACCAGGTCGGCACCGCCATCGCCAATGCCTTCGTCAGCGGGCAGCGGGCGGCGATCAACTGGGGCAACGTTGCCAGCAGCATCATCTCCTCGGTGTTGCAGCAGGTATTGAAGCTGGCGGTGATCAACCCGGTGCTGAACTCCGTGCTCGGCACGTCCATGCCGGCGGTGTCGCTATCCGGTCTGTCCGGTGGCGGCGGCAGCATCGGCGGCAGCGGCTTGTTCTCCGGACTCGGCAACCTGTTCGGTGGCTCCGGCACGGCCTCGGGCTTCATGGCCACACCGCTGTGGGGGGCTGACGTGGCCGGGCCGGTCACCGCCGGTGGCATCACCGCCAGTGGCGCCCCGACCCTGGGCGCGATGTTCGGCGGCGTCGGAGCCGGGTTCGGGGCCGGCATGCTGCTCAACAGCCTGGTCGGCGGCAATCAACTCGGCGGCACCATTGGCTCCGGGGTCGGCGCCATGGCCGGCGCGGCCATCGGCTCTATCATCCCCGGCATCGGCACCCTGATCGGCGGCCTCATCGGTGGCGCGGCCGGCGGCGGTCTCGGCGGGATGTTCGGGCCCGGGCCGAAGCATCACGGCTGGTCGTGGACACTGGGCAGCGACGAGACCGGCATGGTCGGGTTCCAGTCAGCCAACGTCGACCCTGTCGCCCAGCAGCAATTCGCCCAGGAACAGCAGCAGGTCGCCGCCTTCAACACCTGGATGCAGCAGACCGGGATGAAGGCGGCCGGTGCCTATATCGTCGGTGGCAACAACGACCCCAACCTGGAGCACGACTACGCCAGCTTTGCCGCCGGGTTCTCCAACTTCCGCTTCACCGCCGCCAATGACAACCGGCTGAACACGGCGCTGTCCGGTCGCGCCTTCACCGACCCGAACCAGCTGGCCGACTTCACCACCTTCCTCACCCAGACTATGGCGATCCTGGAGAAGGCGCCGCTCGACGACTTCGCCACCGCGTTGAAGGGGGTCAACGACACCTACGACGCCGCGATCAAGAAGGCGCAGGACTACGCCCTGGCCGAGGGCGACCTCACCGCCGAGCGCGATCGCCGCATCGCAGACCTGACCGCTCGGCGCGACTTGCAGGCCAGTTCCCTCACTTCCGGCTTGCAGGTGCGCTATCTCCGCGCCACCGGCGGGACCGAGAAGGCCGACCTGCTGGCCTTCGACACTGCGGCGGCGCAGGAGCGCCAGCAGATGACCGACCAGATCCTCGCCATGGGTCTGGCCAGCACCCAATACGCCGCCGATCGCATGGTCGACATCGAGAAGACCCTGGCCGCCGAGCGTCTCGCCATCCAGGAGAAATACGCCGCCGACAGCAAGCGGGCGTCGCAGTCGCTGCTCAGCGAGTTGACCATCGGCAACCAGTCGGCGCTGGCGCCGGAGCAGCGCTATTTCGCCGGGCTGTCGTTGCTCAACGACGCGCGACACAACCTCGATACCGGCGGCGCGCTGTCCGACTTCACTGCGGTGGCGCAGCAGGTGTTGCCGGTGGCGCGGGACTTCCTCGGCACGTCAGAGCGCTACGCCGCCCTGGTCGCGGAGGTCGCCGGTGTCGTTGCCAGCAAGGGTGGCGACCCGGCCGGGCTGTCGACGCTGTTGCAGGCGCAGGTCGATGGCACCGACGCGCTGCGTGACGTCTTCGCCCGCTACGGCGACCAGCAACTCAGCGTCGCCAGCGCCACCCTCAGCGAACTCCGCCGCCTCGCCTCCGTCCTCGAAGCCCTGATGGCCCGCAGCCTCGCCGCCTGAACAGGAGAACCCTATGCCGCTATTACCTTGGCGCGCCCACCAGACCACCGGTACGACCGGAAGCGGCACACTCACCCTGAACGCCGCAGCCACATCCCGCCGCTCGTTCCAGGCCGCCTATGGCGTTACCGCGGTCCAGGTCAAATACGTCATCGCCGGCACCAGCTTCTATGAGATGGGCTACGGCAGCTTCGACGGCGGCACGCCTGGCACCCTGACGCGGCCGTCCGGCAACATCGTCGCCTCGTCCAATGCTGGTAGCCTGGTCTCGCTGCCAGCCGGGACCGCCGACGTCTATGCCTGGATCGACCCGGGCGAGCGCCAGGTCGTCACCGGCACCGGGGCGATCACTTTGGCGTTGGCCGACCTCGGCAACGGCGTCGTCTGGTCCGGCACCACCGCGCAGACCGTGGCCTTCCCCGCCGTCGCCAACGTCCCGGCCGGGCTCGGCTTCCAGTTCCGCAACGCCGGCACCGCCAACCTCACCCTCGACCCCAACGCCTCGGAGACGATCAATGGCGCCGTCACCTTGGTGCTGACGCCGGGCCAGGCGGTCGAGGTGCTGAAGGTAGGCTCGGCCTGGGTGGCGTTCTACGAGGCGGCCCGGATGATCAGCGAAATCGTCTGGCTGCCGCTCACCACGCCGCCACCGCGCTGTCTGTGGGCCAACGGGCAGAACGTCTCGCGTACGACCTACGCCGCCCTGTTCGCGGCCCTCGGCACCACCTTCGGTGTCGGCGACGGCTCGACCACCTTCGGCCTGCCTGACCTGCGCGGCCGCACCCTGGTCGGCAAGGACGACATGGGCGGCAGTGCTGCTTCCCGGCTTACCAACGCCGGTTCTGGGGTCGATGGCCTGACCCTCGGCGCCGTCGGCGGATCGCAGTTTCTGCATGGCCACACCCACACCGCGACCGATAGCGGCCACATCCACGGCGTCACGGATCCCGGCCACACCCACAGTTCCACCGCAATCCAGATGCCGACCAACACCCCGGGCGTCGGCATCGCCGGCGGCATCGGCTGGACCTTCACCGGGGCCAGCATCACCGCCGCGACGACAGGCATCTCGATCGGCGCCAGCGTGGCCAACGTCACCAACGCCACCACCGGCAGCGGCGCCAGCCAGAACATGCCGCCCGCGATGGTGATGAACGCCTTCATCTATGCAGGAGCCTGACATGCAGATCGAACGTCCGATCCTGGACGCCCTCGGCGGCCTCGAAACCGTCGCCAGCGCCGTGGCCGCCTTGGCCACCGAATGGGAGCAACATGCCTTCACCGTTGGGGTGCCGGCACCCTCGGCCCATCCGGTCATCGAGGCGATCTGGCGCGCCGGCGGCATGGACAATGTGGAGGTGGTTGATCCGCCTATCGACAGTGCGCCCGCACCCACGCCCAGGGGGATCCCGGCCCTCGACTTCCGCCGTCGCTTCACGCCGGCCGAGCGTGCTGCTGTCACGCTGGCCGCGTCGCGCGCGCTCGAACAGGGCGACGCCACGCTGCAAGTCTGGCTCGACGATGTGAATGCCGCCCTCGCCGTCCATCTCGACCACCCCGAGGTCGCCGAGGGGATCGGGGCGCTGGTCACCGCCGGGTTGATTGCCCCGGAGCGCGTCGTCGAGATACTGGCCTGAGGCTGCGACCATGGGCGACGCGATCGAACCACCGGGCACCGAGGCACCGGCGGCGTTGCCGGCGGCTGAGTCCTTCGCCGTGCTCGCCGTGCGCCAGACACGCGTAGCCGGCGGTCAGCCCATCGCAGCGGTGGTGCTGATCGACATCGAGACCAAGGGGCTGGCCTGATGGACATCCTCATCGCCCCTGGCCTGGCGCCGCCGGCGGCCCTGCCGCCGGAACTCGTTGCGGCTCAGGGCATCACCGTGTTCCGCGCCGCCTCAACCGCCTGGGCGTCTGATGTCACCGATGATCCCGCCAGCACGACCTGGTCGGCGCGCCTGCTTGGCGACGTCGAGCTATCACAGTCCGCCGTCGATGCCCTCGGCATTGGCGGTCGCGTGGCGCTCGGGCTGGCCGACATCGAGATGTGGGACGGCGATGGAGCCTTCGCCGACCTGGTGTGTTACGGCACCGCCGACGGCCGCAAGGCCACCATCCGCACCGCTCCGGCCATCATCCCCCGCGCCTCAAACGCTGGCACTCCCCTGGCCAATGCCGCGATCGCCTTCCAGGGTATTGTCCGCGCCGTCGACCACGCCGATCTCAAGCGAGCCCGGCTGGCGGTGGTAGACGTGGCCGAGCGGCTGGCGGTGCCCCTGCAATCCGCGCGCTACGCCGGCACCGGCGGCATAGAGGGGCCGACTGCGCTCGCGGGACGACCCAAGCCCGTCTGCCTCGGCCGCGTGTTCAACGCCACGCCTATCGCGCTGGGCAACGTCGATCTCGGCTATGGCAGCCTGCCCACGTATCAGAGCCACTGGCGCGCAATCGCCGGGCACGATGCCGTCCGCATCCGCGGGGTCGAGCAGACCGCCGTCACCACCACGCCGACTGTGGGTCAGTTCGTCGATCTGCCGTCCTTCGGCGCCTTCCAGATTGGCTCGTCACCCGATGGCACAGTCACCGCCGATGTGCGTGGCGACTGTGTGCCGGTCTACGTTGCCACGACATCCCTGGTGCTGAAGCGTCTGGTGCAGAGCCTGGGGCCAGGCTTTGCCGACGCCGAGCTTCATGCCGACGCCTGGGCTTTCGCCGATACCGACCTTCCCGGTGAAATCGGCTGGTATCGCGGCACCGACGAAATCTCCGCCTCCGACGCCGCCACCCAAATCGTCGCCAGCACAGGGGCCGTGCTCGCCGGCGGCCGCGCCGGGCTGTTGCGCATGTTCGACCCCCTGGCCGCGGCCCCCGAGCAGTTCAGCCTGCCGTCCGCCTGGATCATCGACTGCAAGCCGATGCCGCTGCCGGCGGCACTACGGCCACTGCCGGTCGCCGTTGCCGTCGACTGGCAGCGCAACTGGACGCCGATGACCGATCTCGCCGGCTCCGTCGCAAACACCCTGCGCGCACAGTTGCAGGGTGCCGCCTCCGGCCCTGCGCGGGCGATTTCCACCCTCATCACCAATCGCGTTGCCCAACAGCGCGACCTCGCCTTCGCCGGGCTCTATTGGGCGCAAGCCGATGCGCTCGCCCGCGCCGCGAAATGGCAGACCTTCCTCGAAGCCGGGCCGCGCATCTTCGAGATCACTACTGACCGCTACCTCGGCCAGATTGAGTGCGGCGACATCGGCCGCATCGCCTATCCCGCCTTCGGTCTCGACGCCGGCGTCCGCTGTGTCGTGGTCGGCTGGCGCGAGGCCCTCGGCGCGCGGCGCCTCACCCTCATCCTCGTCACTCTGCCGGAGGTTTAGGCATGGCCGGAGCATTTTTGTGGGACGACAAAGTGGCCAAGGCGCCCAGTCTGGCCGCCGTCAACGGCACGCCGGTGGCCTCAATGCCGCTGTCGAACTTGCTTGATCCCCAGCCGCGGCTGCGGGCCCGCCTGCTCGGCAGCGCCGCCGGCATGCTGGTCGACTTCGGTGCCGACACCGCCATTGAAGCCGCGGTGTTGATCTCCACCACTCTGCCGAGCGACGCCACCGTCCGCTGGCGCATCGGTCCTGCCGAGGCCCTGGTCGAGGCCACACCGTTGTTCGACCTGCGCTTCGACGCAGGGAGTATCACCCCTCCACCCGGCTACAATTTCCGCCGCGCCTCGACCGGCTGGTGCTTCGACGCCACCGGCGCCCTGGTCGCGGTGGCCACCGACACCCCCCGCTACGACCATGACCCCATCACCCTCGCCAGCCTCGGCCTATTGATGGAGGAGGCACGTACCAACGCCGTCCGAAACCCACGCTTCGAGGGCGCCGCAGCCGGCACGCCCGGCACCGCGCCGACCTATATGAGCGGACTCAACGGTTCCGGCCTGACCAGCAGCATCGTCGGCACCGGTACCAACCTGGGCATCCCCTACATCGACGTCCGTATCCAGGGCACCGCGAGCGGCATCGCCGCCACCATGAATTTCGAGACCAACGCCGCCATCGTCGCGGCTCAGGGGCAGGCCTGGTCGCTGTCCGCATTCGTCGCGGTGGTCGGCGGCTCGTTGGCCAACATCTCCGGCACCATCTTGGCCACCAACGAATACACCGGCGCCCTGGCCTATGTCGGGTCCAGCATCGTGTCCGGCGCCCTCGGCGTAGACAGCGTCCTCCGTCGCTTCTCGGTCACCGGGACGGTCGCCGGCGCCACCGTCGCCAGCATTATGCCCTATCTCAGGCTCAACTTCCCCTCGGGCGCGATCATCGACGTCACCCTGCGGGTTGGGCTGCCGCAGATGGAACTCGGCGCTTTCGCCAGCAGTCCGATCCTGCCGAACATCGGCATCCCGGCCACCACCACCCGTGCAGTCGACCAGCAATGGATCGCCGGTATGGCGATCGACGGCGCCGCCGGCATGTCGGTGCTGGTCGACATCACCGGCACCACCGGCGGGGTTGGTGTCATCGTGCCATGGTCGTTCACCCCGGCGACCGCCGCCTTCCCGGATTCGGTCTATCTCACCCAATCCGGCGTCTTCGCCAACATCGGCGTCACCCAGCTCGACAGCATCCACGGCAACTATTCCTCCCCGCCCTCGTTGTCGGCAACCGAAGGGGTGGCAAACCGCGCGGTGGCCACCTTCGGCCCTTCCGGCATCGCCCTGGCCTGCAACACCGCCACCCCGGTCACTCGCTCACCGGTGCCGACCTACGCCGGCATTCTGACCACCATGGGATTGGGCGGCGGCTCGTGGGGCGGCGCGCCAGGCACCGCGTCAGGGCGCAGCTACATCCGCCGTATCACCTTCTATGCGCGGCAGCTGACCACCGGCCAGGCAAAGGCCCTCGCGTCAACCGGCAGTTCGCTCGATGCCACCGGACTGGCCCACGACAGCGGCATCCTCGCCGCCGCGACCAGCGACGCCGCCAACGGCAACGTCGTGCTCCTGCGCTCTTCCTCAGCGAGCGGCCGCTACATGCAGATCGATGTCGCTGCCCCGTCCGCTGGTGCCATAGATCTTGGGCGCCTAGTCGCCGGCGCGCTGTGGCGGGTGTCGCGCACCATGGCCTATGGCGTGACCGAAGGGCGCCTGATGCTCGACCGTCGCGACCGCAATCCGCTGACCGGCGCCGAGTTCCCTGTGTCGGCGCTGGCCAATCCCCGGGTCAGTCGATTCACACTGCCGCTCCTGACGAACGCAGAGATCCGCGCCCAGCACCGTGCCATGGTCGCCGCCCTCGGAGCAGCCGGCGACGCGTTGTGGATCCCGGATACTGGCCTGGCGCTGAGCGAACTGAATGTCCGCTGCCTGTGGGGCGCGATTTCTGCCTCCGGTGATGAGGCGGCCGCCGTGCGGGACCATCCCGCCACCAACAGCCGCAGTTTCCGGATCGTTGAACGTCTGTAGGAGAATCCCATGCCCAATGCTGAAGAAGTCGCCCGGCAGATCGCCGTGCACGAAGCGGTCTGCGCCGAACGCTGGAAACACGTGAATTCGCGGTTGGGACGCATCGAGGCAGTTCTCGCCGTCATCGTCCTCCTGCTCCTTGTGGGAGAGGGGTCGGTGATCGATGTGCTGAAGAGGCTGTTAGGGGGATAGTCCAACGTCCTCATCGTCACGACGGTGGCGTCAATCGACCCGTTACTCGATCGCTACCGGCGCCTTGTCGTCCAGCGTACTCATCGCAGCAATCGATCGGAATTCCTCCAGAAACTCCGGATAGTATTGTTGCATGAAGCGGGTCGCGGCGGCGTTTGCGATCAGCTTCCCGACGTAGCCCCGCATCATTACCAGATTGAGCACATCGGTTCCGTAGGAGAGCTCCACTGCCTTGAACCTCGACTGCACCGAGGCCATCTCGCGCTCCATGCGCGCCATCTGCTCGGCACTAACGCCCAGAAATTTCTTCGGCCGTTCCGGATCACAGAGTTGCTCCGGAGGGGTCGCGGCAAGTAGGGCGGCGGCATAGTAGGTTGAGAAGTTATTCAGCGAGAGCATCAAATCGGCGCATTCGATCTGCCGGGGTGGCTTCATCTTGCGGAGATGACGCATGATGTCCGCCGGAAAGTTCTGCTCCTTCAGCATGTCGACGACCTCGGCACATATGCCATCAAGCAGGTCACGCTTCCGCCGGATCGAGTGGATATTGACGTCCAGCGCCCGCGCCAGTCGCTCCTCGGACACCCCGCGCTCCAGCGAGCGCAGGATCATGTAGTGCTCCTGCACAGTTGCCAGGCGATTGACCCGCTTGTTGTAGGTGAAGCCTTCATCATCGTGCGCGACCAGACAGGGTAGCAGGTCGAGTCCGAGTTGCTGGGCGGCATGCATTCGAAGATGACCATCGAGCACCAGGTAGAGCCCGGTTTTGCGTTCTGGTCCGGACACAGCGATCGGTTCAATGATGCCAACTTCCCGGATTGACGCCTTGATCTGCTGAAACTTGCGTGACTCGTCGACTTGTTTGGGCAGCGGGCGAGACGGCAGCAAGCGATCGGGGGACAGGCTCAGTGGCTCATTATCGAAGGCACGCGGCAGGGTCGTATTCATGACTCCGCCCCCCCCGACCGTATCCGTTCATCGAACTGGCGTGGCAATGTCGGCAACCCTTCGGCCCGCAAGAGGTTCGTAAAATTCTCGTCCGTCAGCATCCTAGCCATCGCCGCCGACATGAATGTCAGGCATTGCTGCACCAGATCGGCCTTGCGGATCATCAATTTCTGCCGCTCAACCTCCTGATTGTAGGCGCGGACCATGGCGACAGACGATAGCTTGTAGCCCCCAGCGCCCGAGGCCCGCCGATCATAGGAAATCCCAAGGTTGCGACGTTGCTCGATCAGTCGGCGCACCGTCATCATTTTCTTGCCGCGCAACTCGCCGTTCTCATAGGCCTCTTGCAGCACTGCTTGCATCCCGGCGTCATCGCCATCAGTCCTGACGATAGCGATTGCGGTCGCGAGGGGTACGCGTCCGCTCTCTACTGCAACAATCAGCCGCTCCTCGCCCTTGGTCAGCAGGAGCAGGATCCCACGGACCCAGGTTTGATCGAGTGCTGTTTTGCGCGCGATGGTGCCAACATCGTAGCCCCGCTGATGCAGGACACGGATGGCCTCGAGTTGTTCAGCCGGCCGAGGCTGGCGCCGGGCGATGTTCTCGACCAGGCTCATGACAAAGGCATCCTCGTCCGAGGCGTCGATCACCATAGCAGGAATGGTCTTTTGCCCAAGGGCCTGGAAGGCCTCGATCCTGCCCTGACCGCACACCAGGGCAAAGCGCTCGTCGCTCCCGGTACCTCGCTTCGTCACTGTGATCGGCTTCTTGAGGCCAAGGGCTTCAATCGATGCGACCAATTCACGAAAAATCTTCTGATTGCGAACCCGCGGGTGTAAAACAGCGTGCAAACCTTTCCAGATTCCAGGGGTAAACAGCGCCCAAAAGTTTCCACCCTGGTCCATGCGATGATCCGGCTTTTGGGCTGGAGAATCTGGGGTGTTGCTCATGGATGTGATCGCCGAAATCCGCC
>CAIMWH010000040.1 GCA_903845065.1 uncultured Rhodospirillales bacterium
AGTTGCGCCGCCCCGATCAGCAGGGTGCGGCGGGTGAACACCCCGGTGCGGCGGCTTTCGCGCTTCATGACGGTTCGGGCTCGGCGAGGGATTGGTGCACCCGCGTCAGCAGCACGGCGAGCAGCGGGTACAGCCCCGCGGCGAGGGCGGCCTGGAACAGCACCGTCCAGCCTGGCAGCAGCGCCAGCACCAGCACGCAGGTCAACAGCCATTGCAGCGACGCGGCCCCCATCGCCACCAGCACGAAGGCGAGCCACACCAGGAAGAAGCCCTGGCGGGTGAGGAAGCGGCGCCAGCGGATAGCCAGGCCATGTGTGGCAAGCAGGGTCAACACATTCACCCCCACCGGGGCAAACCCCAGCAGATCCGCCAGCAGCCCGATGACGAACACGATCGGCGGGGACATGCAGGAGGGCCGGAACAACGACCAGAAGAACACGCAGGCAATCGAGGCCGCCACCAGCAGTTGCGCCTGGCCGGGCAGCCCCAGGGGTGCGGCGACGATGAGCAGCAGCAGCACGGTGCCGGCGGCGGGGAAGCTGTGGCGGGCGAAACCGTCCAGCCGCGACCATAGGCTCAGGCGCGGCCGGATGCCCGGCAGGCGCTGGTCCATCAGCGCCGCCGCTCGGACAGCCGGTTGACGGCTTCGGGCGCCGTCACGCCGCGCAACCCGAAGTCGAACAGCCGCACCACCTCCAGCCGGTCAAGCCGGGCGGCGGGTTCCACCTCGGGCACGTTGCTGGCGGTGAAATGCACCACGCCGACCGGCAGGCCGGGGGGGAAGGCATTGGCCTCGGCGGAGGTGACGATGTGTTCCCCCTCGATCGGCAGCACGCCCTCGGGCCAGTGCAGCAGGCGGGGCCGGGCGCCGTTGGTGCCCACCAGCATGGCGCGCGCGCGGCTTTGCTCCATGATGACGGGGATGCGGCTGTTGATGTCGGTCAGCAGCAGCACGCGGGCGCTGCGGGTGCCCACCTCGGTGACGCGGCCGACCAGGCCACGGTCATCGAGCGCGATCTGGCCCTTGGCGATGCCGTGATTTGGGCCGAGCGAGAGCAGCACGGCGCGGGCATAGACGCCGCCGGCATCGGCCACCACGCGGGCGGTGACGTAGTTGGGCGCGGCATCGGGCACCCAGCGCAGGTTGGCTTTCAGCATGGCGTTCTCGGCATCCAGCGTCATCGCCACCGCCTGCCACTTGCGCAGGCGTTCGTTCTCCTCGCGCAGGCGGGCATTGTCGGTGAACAGGGTGACCATGTGCTGCACGTTGTCGATCCCGGCGCGCACATTGGCGAGCGGGGTGGCGAGCACGCCGTAGATGGGAGAGAGCGCGTCGGCCACCGCCATGCGGGCACGCTCGGCCAGCAGCGCATCGGCCTTGCCGAGCAGCATCAGCCCGAAGGCCGCGGCGATCAGCACCGGCAGCGTGAGCTTTGCCAGTGCCTGCCGAACCGGGATGGACAGCCGGATCACGGATCAGCCCTGCCCTTCAAGTTGCGCCTGCCATTGGACGCCGATGCGTCCCGCCAAACAAGTGGGCCGGAGCCCACGCGCCTTCAATACATCGAGGTAAGTACGTTGCGCAGGCGCTTGATTTCCTCCAGCGCCCGCCCGGTGCCGAGGGCCACGCATTGCAGCGCATCCTCCGCCACCACCACCGGCAGCCCGGTCACATCGCGCAGCACCTGGTCCAGCCGGAACAGCAGCGCGCCGCCGCCGGTGAGCACGATGCCCTTGTCCACGATGTCGGCGGCGAGTTCGGGGGGGGTGTTTTCCAGCGCCACCTTCACCGCTTCCACGATGGCGATCACCGGTTCGGCGAGGCTTTCGGCGATGGCGCGCTGGCTCACGAGCACCTCGCGCGGCACGCCGTTCATGAGGTCGCGCCCCTTCACCTCACGATATGGCCCCTCATCCCCGTCATAGGGTGCGGAGGCAGCGCCCAGTTCCAGCTTGATCCGCTCGGCCGAGCTTTCGCCGATCAGC
>CAIMWH010000041.1 GCA_903845065.1 uncultured Rhodospirillales bacterium
GCGCGCAGCAGCGGGCCTTGATGCTCCCGGCGGAAACGATCGATCCCGGAACGCAGCAATACCCGCGCCACGTGCAGCCGGGCGTAGCGCTCGGCCGTCGCACGCGCGTCCGCCAGGGCGTCCTCCGCCTCCTGCGATTTCGACGCGGCATCCCGGCCTTGCCGCATCTCGGCAAGCGTCGCTTCCGCCCGGGTCCGCTCGGCACTCAGCGTCTCGCGGCGCTCGCCAAGGCTGGCAAGTTCTTCCCGGATCTCGGCCAACCGTGCGACCACGGCGTCGGGGTCGATGCCGGCGATTTCGTCGCGCAGCACGTCCTCTGCCTGTCCGTCGCCCTGGGCCAGCAGAAGATGCCCAAGCCGGGCGATCTCGGCGGCGGCGGCGTCCCGCTGCCGCGCACGCTCGATGGCGCGTTCCAGTTCAACATCGTTTGCCGCACCGGCAATCTGTCGCAGCGTTTCCAGTTCCGCCTCGGCCGCGCGCAGGCGACGGACCGCCGCGTCCGCTGCCGCCTCGTGCGCGACGATTCGGACGGTCAGGGCGTCCACGTCCCCCGCGATCCTGCGGGCTTCAGCAAGCCGGCGGCCAAGACGTGCCGCGATCACATTGGACGGCTCCTCCGTGGCCCGGTCGAGCAGGCGCCCCTGCACGGCACGCACCTGATCGTCAAAGGTCTCGATGCTGGCGAGCATATCGACGATTCGTTGTTGATCCGTTCGCCAGACCGGCGCGATTTCGGCGACGCGCGCCCAGGCGCCAAGGGCCGACATTGCGGTCTCGATGGCGGCATCCGGCGGCAATCCAAGCGCCACGACCGCCCCAGCCCACTCCTCTCTCCACGTTTCGATGGCGGTATTGGCCGCGGTCGCGGCTTGCCGCAACTCGGGTAGCCGCGCCTCTTCCTGAGCAAAAATCTGCGCCAGGCCACGATACGCGGCGAGCGATGCCTCCGCGGCCTCGCATTCCGTTTCGGCACGCAAGAGCAACGTGGCAAGATTGTCCTGGCCCGTTGTGCCGACCAGAACAGCCGACAGCGCCGCACAGGCATGCGATCGCCTTGCCGCAAGGTCGTCGCGCCGGCGACGCGCCTCCGCCTCCGCGTCAGCCTGCGCCAGGACCTGCGCGCGTGCACGGCGCCACTCCGTCATCGCGGGCGGTGCGTCGGGCACAAGGCCAGCGGGGGCCCACAACGCATGCCATGCGGATTCCGCGCTAGCAAAAGCGGCTTCGGCGGCAGCGCGGCAGCCTTCTGTCTCCGCGCGCCGGCCGCGCAGAAGCTCCAGGCGCGCGGTCGCGGCCAGGAAATCGGCGACGCGCTGCGCGTCATCGGCACGCCTGTCCGCGAGACGATCGGCGTCGTCGCGCAGCGCCTCGAAAATGTCGGGCAAGGAACTGGCCGGCAGCGCGGTCTGCTCCGCGGCGTCCGGCGGAGGTCCACCTTCGTGCAGGCGGCGGATCAGCCGCCAGGCACGGTCCCGAACGGCTCTCGCATCGGCAACCGCATCTGGCGTTGGCACGGTCTCCCCGTGCACGGGCCGGAGGTAATCGCCACCTGAGGCCGATTATAACCGCCACCTGAGGCCGGTCGAAATCGCCACCTGAGGCCGGTGAATTCGCCAGTCCGCTGGTGGAGCGAGCCGCCGCTGACATCGAAGTAATCGCGACTACTGTCCGGCCTTTTTGGCGGGGGTAGCAGTAGTGCCGAGACCGAGGGCTGAGATGCGGCGGATCAAGGAAGTTTTACGATTGCGTGCGGAGTTAGGTGCAAATTTAAGTGCCATATCTGCGGGCGCGAAGCTGGCGCGCTCGACGGTGCGGGCTTATTTGAACCGAGCGGCGGCGGCAGGGTTGGACGCGGCGGCCGCGGATGGGTTGTCGGAGACGGCGCTGGAGGCGGCGCTTTACCCGCCAGTTTTGGCTTCCGAGGGGCGCACTCTGCCCGATTGGGCGGAGGTGGATCAGGAGCTTCGGCGCCACAAGCACGTCACGCGCAAGCTGCTCTGGATGGAATACAAGGTAGCCCAGCCGGATGGTTTGGGCTTCAGCCAGTTCAAACTGCGGCTGAGCGAATGGCAGAAAGCCTCGGGGCGAGGCCTGTCGATGCGCCAAGTGCATCATGCCGGCGAGACGGTACAGGTCGACTACGCCGGCGACACGGTCACGGTGATGGACAACGGTACGGCACGTGCGGCGCAGATATTCGTGGCCTGCCTGCCTTGTTCGGGGCTAATCTACGCTGAGGCCAGCTGGACCCAGAAGACGGAGGATTGGCTCGGCTCGCATGTCCGTCTGTTTGCCTATTTGGGCGGCGTGCCGGCAAAGGTAGTGCCCGACAATCTTAAGGTCGGCGTCACCCACGCCTCGTATTACGACCCGGTGATCAACGCCAGCTATGCCGGATTGATCAAGCATTACGGCACGGCTGTGGTCCCGGCACGAGCGCGAAAGCCTCGCGATAAGCCCGGTGCCGAAAATGGCGTGCTACAGGCTTGCCGTTGGCTCCTGGCTCCACTGCGTCATCGTCAGTTCTTCTCGTTGGCTGAGCTGAACCAGGCGATCGCGCTGCTGCTCGGCGAGTTGAACGACAAGCCGATGGCATCGCCGCGCGAGGGCAGCCGGCGCAGCTTGTTTGAAGCGGTCGAACGCGCCGTGCTCAAGCGCTTGCCGATCGAGCCCTACGTCGTCGGCCAATGGGCGATCGGGGTAACCGTCAACGTCGACTATCACGTCGCGGTCGAGAGGAACTTCTACTCGGTTCCGTATGCGCTGGTGCGCAAACGCGTCGATGTCTTTGTCACACGCAGCAGCGTGCAGATTTTCCACCGCGGCGAGCGGACGGCCAGTCATGCCCGAGTGGCCGGGCAAAATCATTGGACCACGCTGAGCGAACACATGCCACCGGCGCACAGCGCGGTGGCCAAGCGGACGCCGGACTGGGTGCGCGAGCAGGCTGCCAAGGTCGGTGTGGCCACCGCGGCCTACGTCGAGCGGCTGCTGACAGGGCGCGATCATATCGAGCAGGGTGTGCGGTCCTGCCTCGGCATTCTGCGCCTGGCAACGCGATACCCGGGCGAACATCTGGAGGCCGCGTGCGTGCGGGCAATGGCAGCAGGCGCCAGCTCGTCGGGGTTTGTCGAGCAGTTGCTCAAGAGTGGGCGGCCACTTGTCGCCCCCGCGGCCGAGGACGGTATCGGCCATCACGGCAATATCCGCGGTGGCGACTACTACCACTGACTACGACCACGGACGATCGGCACCGCCGATCCAGCAACAAGGACATCCAATGAACCAGCCGACCATCGAGAAGCTGCACGCCCTGCGCCTTAGCGCCATGGCCAATGCGTTGACCGCACAATTGCGACAGCCTGAGTTTGACGCGATGCCATTCTCTGAGCGGCTGGCGTTGCTGGTCGATATCCAGCACAGCGAAATGCTCACCACTGCATTGGAGCTGCGTCTGAGGCGGGCCGGCATGCGTCAGTCCGCCTACATGGAGAATCTCGATCTGCGAACCCCGCGCGGACTGGACCGGTCGACCATGCAGACGCTTGCGAGCGGGCTATGGATCCGCCAACACCGTAACGTTTTGATCAGCGGGGCGGCCGGGATCGGCAAAAGTTGGATTGCCTGCGCTCTGGGCAATCAGGCCGCCCGCGACGGCGTCTCAGTGCTTTACAAGCGTCTCTCACGGCTGCTCGACGAACTGGCTATAGCCCGGCTGAATGGCCGTCAGGCACGGTTGTTGAAGACCCTGGCACGCACCCGACTCCTGATTCTGGACGATTGGGCGATGGTTAAGCTGACCGCCGATCAGCGCCGTGATCTGATGGAGGTGATCGACGACCGCCACGACCGCGGCTCGACGATCGTGGCAACGCAAATCCCACAAGACAGCTGGCATTTTCAGATTGGAGATCCCACTTACGCCGACGCGATCCTGGATCGTCTCGTTCACAACGCATATCGCCTCGAACTCAAGGGCAAGTCGATGCGCGGTGACGTTACCCGTCCGGCGGCGGAAAATCCGGCTGTGGATAAAATTGATGAACAAAGTAAATAGCTTATGAAAGTTATCCCCGTTATTCACCTAATACACAGGTGGAAAAAATTACAGCATCAGATACAGCAAGAGTATTCTAATTGACGAATTCTCTTCTTACCAGATAAAGTTACTCGTCAGCGGCAGTCCGGCCTCGCCTAACGGCTCGGTGCCTGCGCCCAGGGGTGGCGGTTTCGACCGGCCTCAGGTGGCGATTATAATCGGCCTTCGGTGGCGAATTCGCCGGCCCGCGCACGCAACATCGGGTCGTACTTGAGAATCAGCGCCAAGTTAGCGTGCGTGGCTCGCACTCCGCCGTCGTTTGTCTTGTCCAGTTTGGCGCGGATGTCGTGGTGAGCGGCGCGAGCAGAAATAACTGGATCTGGCTCAACCTGAGCAGTTTCCACACCTTCATCATCGGAATCTTGCTCATCCTCGTCAGGGTGCAGGATATCATTCCAACCTCGTGGCGTGGTTTCCTCAACATATGCGGCAAGATCAGCCACCGTTTGCCCGGCGGCGAAGTAATCCGCCACGTCGCCTTTGTCTGGCAGATACGGCAAGCCCATGATCCGCACCCGCCAAGCTACCCCACGCAGCGCTCTCTCGATCTGCATTGCGTGTCTCTGGCCGACATCGTCGCAGTCGGGCAGCACGATCACATCGGCGCCCGCCAGCGATGGGGAATATTCCGGCTTCCACTTCCCTGCGCCACCCGGTGAACACGTCGCGGTAAACCCGTGAGCCTCCAGTACCTCCACCGCCTTCTCACCCTCCACGATAAAGATCAGGCGACGGGCTTTTACAGCCGTCAGCACGTTCGGCAGGCGGTAGATCGCCTTGCGCACGCCGACCATGTTCCAGACCCATCCGCCTCGTCCATCAGGACGGCGTTGCCGGAAATCCTTCGGGTCGAACCGGCATACCTGAAATAACAGCACGCCGCCGGCGTCTGTGTAGTCATACGTGGAGACGATCTTAGGCTTGATCGTCTGCTGCGGCCTGTCCTCGATAAACTTGTTCTCGCGCATCCATGCCAGCGCACCGGCTTTGTCCACTCCGCCACGATGCTGGATCAGATCGAGCGTGCCACCACCCTTCCCGGCCTCGTTGTCATAGAACGTGCCGCTGTCGATCCTGATAGACAGGCTGCCACGCGTGCCGTACCGCCATTCTTGGCCGCCATGGTGGCGGCCCTGCGGCTCTCCCAACAGCTTCAGCGCCACCGGCTCCATCAGACGCGCGAATTCGGAACCCATGCTCGCGCTCACCGTTTGCCCGCCTTCGCGACAATCCGTGCCAAGACCTGCTTCTGCTTCGCCGTCAGCGTTGGTCGACGCATGATGGAGATTAGAAATTCACATTCCCAATCTGTGAGGCACCCTCGCGCCCGCCACGCTTCCTCTGCTTCCGTACGCCACCCCAGCGGCGTGTGTTGTCTGGTGACTACCGGCGGCAGCACCACCTGATCCCACTGCAAGCCCAGCGTTTTCAGCATCCGTGTTGCCAGCAATCCGGCGGCGGCACGCTCACCGTCGAAATCTGACCCCAGGCGGCCGAGAATGCCGATCAGGCGGTTCCGTTCA
>CAIMWH010000042.1 GCA_903845065.1 uncultured Rhodospirillales bacterium
CATCACCCATCACTGCGACATCCTTGAAACCGGGAACGATTCTTTCCGCTTCAAGCAACGCAAAAAACAGGCAAAATCAGGCTGACCAACTGGAAACTTTTGGACGCTGTTACCTGGAAACTATTCAACGCTGATTGACACCTATTTCGTGCCCTCGGTGTGACGTGAGACCAATTGAAGTGTCTACGTGACAGACGCCCAACGAGGAGGACTTGAGAAATTATGGTTGCATATGCATCGGTTCATGCACCCGTTCGGTATCGGGGGACAACTACAGCGTGGTATATGGTTGCATTGGATGATGGCACATTACTGTTTAGTAGGCGCAGGCCAGACTTGTATGATGCGGATGCACGGAAAATTCCTAATCGGGAAATTGAACCACATTCTATCGTGCGAATAAAATATTCCGAACAGTCGGGCGTGAAGATGATGGAGGCTATTCAGATTGAAAGGGAGCCTCGTCACCCTTCGCCGTTTGGGCCAATCTCGGATGATGGGCATCTTTAGGATCGGCATATTGCACAGCCTTTTCAAGCCACTGAGCACGGTGGTCGATGCGAGTTTCGCCAGAATATAGACCATAAGTCAAGTCTGTCTTTGCATGTCCAATAATGTCTTTGGCAACTCCTTCGGGGCATTCTATTGTTTCAAATAGATGGGCAACAGTTTTCCTTATACTGTGAAAGACATATCTCTTATCGAATCCCAAGGATGTTTTTAGTCTGCCGAATCGCTTCCCAATAGGCTGGCCCCTCTCTTCGTATTTGTTTTTGGCTTCGCTTGGCACGAGGTATCCATCTTTATCGGCATTCACTGAAAGCTCTTTTATCAATTCTGAGATTTTACGATGAACCGGAATGCATCGGTCACCCGCAATCGTTTTATCCGTCATTCTCATGAACGGTATATTGGTGTCCGGGTCAGTGCGGAAGTCGGTGACCTTAAGGCTTGCAACGCCCTCAATTCGTGCTCCGCTGTAAGCGGCAATCTTAACCACCGCCGCCAAGGTAAAATCGCCTTTTTTCTCAGCGGCCTCCCAAAGAGCTACGATTTCATCGGGACGAAATCTTTGCCGCATCTCATCTTTGGTCTTTCGGCGGTCAGCGGGGGCACGCACACGTCTTGCCGTGAAAGGATTGTGATCTTCATTGACCAGTTGGTGTGATTGCATCCATCTCCAATAGTTGCGGATTTCCGAGAGATACCGGTTCACGGTTTTTGGCGATAAGCCAACCCCTACTGCCGGGCTGATTAACGTCTCGATCCACCTTTGCACATCTCGCGCCTCGATCTGCTGGATTGGCTTCTTCACCGCCTTTTCGAACTTTGTGATCGATGACACAGCTTGATCCAACGGACGTGGTAGCAAGCCCGAGTGAGGCTTCCAGCGATCAAGATAAGTCAGCAGTGGCGTCGAGAGGCCGGTGATCTGGTCAGCCGTGCGTGCAGCGGCATCGCCGTTTGGCAGAAGACGCAGGGCGGCGTGAAGGTCATAATCAGCCTCGCGGACACGCTTGGCATGGTCAGACCAAGTGTGTCCGTTTGATTTCAACGCAAACGCTATGACATCGGTGAGTTTCGTGATCTCGGCTTTGTCGGGATCAACCTCGGACTCCTTCCGGTATCTCTCCGCAAGCTGCTCGGCGGACAACTGCTCAACTTGTTTGCCCGCATCGCGAGCAATCCTAATCCGTTGCTTCAGATCAGCGATGATTGCTGTGGACACGGAGGCTGCACGAAATTCATCCGTCTGACCTGTTGGCACCTTAAAAATCGTCAGACCGAGGATTCCACGAACCTCAGGCGGCACGACCATGCGAACAAACCAGCGGTTCCGCTGCTGCACGAGGTAGGGATATCGCGATTTCACCATGACAGACCCAACGTTGCCACCGAAGGCCAACTTGGGTGTTGGACAACCGTTGGTCAATGCGTTGGTCAAATTCGTCGTTTTCAGAGGGTCTAACCTATTGAAAAACAACGGAAATAAGTGATTGGCGGAGGGGATGGGATTCGAACCCACGGTAGGGATTGACTCCCTACAACGGTTTAGCAAACCGTCGCCTTCAGCCACTCGGCCACCCCTCCGCCGGGAGAGATACACGACGTTTGCCGGAGCGTTCTACGTGCTGGTCGGCGGCACGTCAAATCGGGCTGTAAACTTAGCTCAATGCCACCTCGAAGCCCTTCTTCGTGGCCGGTCGGGCCATCATCGCTTCGTACCAGCGTTTCACGTTGGGGAAGTCCGCGAGGTCCACCTGGTGGCGTTCGTGGCGCCAGGCCCAGCCGAGGATGGCGAAGTCGGCGATCGAGATCTGGCCGGCGAAGAACTCCGCTTCCGCCAGGCGGCGGTCCGCCACGCCATATAAACGGCGGGTTTCCTTGGAATACCGCTCCAGGCCGTACCGGCGGTCGGCCTCGTTTTCCAGCGCGATGAAGTGGTGCACCTGGCCGGGCATCGGGCCGAAGCCGCCCATCTGCCACATCAGCCACTCCAGCACCGGCACCTGGGCGCGCACATCGGCGGGCCAGAACTTGCCGGTTTTCTGGCCCAGGTAAATCAGGATGGCGCCCGACTCGAACACGCTGATGGGCGCGCCGCCGGGGCCGTCGGGGTCGACGATGGCAGGGATGCGATTATTGGGGCTGATTTTGAGGAAGTCTGGGTTGAACTGCTCGCCCTTGCCGATGTTCACCGGATGAACCGTGTAGGGCAGCCCCATCTCCTCCAGCGCCGCGCTGATCTTGCGGCCGTTGGGGGTGTTCCAGGTGTAGAGGTCGATGCTCATCGTGTGCGTCTCCTGCGGGTTGGGGAAACTATCGGCGAGGTGGCGGCCGGCGGCAATCGGGGGTGCTTCCCAAGCGGCGGGGCGGGCTCCACACTCGGCGCACCCCCTGATGGAGTGACGATCTTGGCCGATGCGCTGCTGTTTCTGGATATCGCCGCCCTCACTGCGCAGTATCGCGCCGGGACGTTGACGCCCGAGGCGGTGGCCGAGGCGCATCTCGCCCGGATCGCCGCTGTCGAGCCGCGGTTGCAGGCGTTCCAGATCGTCGATGCCGCGGTGGCGCGGCAGATGGCCGCCGCCGCCGGGGCGCGCTGGCGGGCCGGGCAGCCGTTGTCGGCGCTCGACGGCGTGCCGATGACCATCAAGGACAATACCGATGTGGCGGGATGGCCGACGCGCAATGGCTCGCTCACCACGTCGGACGCGCCCGCGATGGCCGATGCGCCGGTGGTGGCGCGGCTGCGTGCGGCGGGCGCGGTGTTTCTCGGCAAGACCACCACGCCGGAATTTGGCTGGAAGGGCATCACCGACAGCCGGCTGAAGGGCGGGCCGACGCGCAATCCGTGGAACCTCGGCCGCTCACCGGGTGGCTCGTCCGGCGGTGCGGCGGCGGCGCTGGCGGCGGGGATCGGCACGCTGGCGTTCGGCAATGATGGAGGCGGCTCGATCCGCATTCCGGCGGCGCTGTCGGGCGTGTTCGGGATCAAGCCGAATTTTGGCCGGGTACCGCATGTGCCGCTGGAGGGATTCTTCGCCACCGTGGTGGCCGGCGGGCCGCTGACCCGCACGGTGGCCGATGCGGCGATCGCGCTGGCGGTGATGGCGGGGCCGGACACGCGAGACTGGTATGGGATGCCAGCGCCCGAAGCCGGCTGGCTCGACGGGCTGGCGCCACGGCTGGCGGGCTTGCGGCTGGCTTACGCGCCCGACCTCGGCGGCGCCCAGCCGGATGCGGCGGTGCGTGGCGTGGTGGACGGCGTGGTCGCCATATTGCGGGCCGCGGGCGCGGTGGTGAGTGAACCCGGGCCGGTGATCGCCCCGCTGATCGATCGGTTCGAGGATTTCTGGACCGCCAGTTTCGCCAGCCGGATGCGCGCCCTGCCGCAGGCCCAGTGGGACCTGGTGGACCCCGGCTATATCGGCGTGGCGGAGCGCGGCATGAATGTGGGGGTGGATGCGGTGCTGGCCGGCGAGAAGGCGCGCGCGGTGCTGCATCGGGAAATCACCACCCTTTGGGACACGCATGACCTGCTGATCACGCCGACCACGCCGCACGCGGCCCCGTCGGTGGAGACCGAGTATCACACCCAGGGCTATGACCGCTGGCGCGACGGCGTGCCCTATACGCTGCCATTCAACCTTACCGGCCATCCCGCCGCCTCGCTGCCGTGTGGGCTGACGGGCGATGGGCTCCCGGTGGGCCTGCAAGTCGTCGGGCCGAAATATGCCGAGCGGGCGGTGCTGGAGGCGTGCCTGGGGATCGAGGCACTGCTTGGCTTCAACGCGGTGCGCGAGGCGCGAATGGCGGCGCTGTAGCTGGAGAGCGGCGAAGCCATAGGACAAGAAGTTTTTGCTTCTTTTTTCAAAAAGAAGCGCTTCCTGCCGTGTCCTGAAATCCCGCCAGCCCCCGCACCCCGGCCGGAGGCACGCCGGCCGCCCGCAAATCCCGCAGCGTCGCCGCCCGGTCGCGTTTGGCGAGGCGCCGGCCGTCGGGGCCGAGGCGCAGCGCATGATGGGCATAGCGAGGTGTCGGCCAACCGAGCAGCGCCTGCAGCAGCCGGTGCAGATGGGTGGCCGGCTTGAGATCAACGCCACGGGTCACCAAGGTTACGCCCTGTAGCGCGTCATCGTGGGTGACGCAGAGGTGGTAGCTGGCGGGGGCATCCTTGCGGGCCAGCACCACGTCTCCGAACTGGGCGGGGTCACAGCGCAGCTCGCCCTCGGCCTCCTCGATGTAGGTTAGCGGTCCGGCGAGGTCGGTGGCGGCCGCAATGTCCAGGCGCAGGGCGTGCGGCTCGCCGGCGGCGATGCGGGCGGCGCGTTCATCGGGCGAACGATGGCGGCAGGTGCCGGGATACAACGCGCCATCCGGCCCGTGCGGTGCGGCGACGGAGGCGGCGATTTCGCGGGCGATGTCGGCGCGCGAGCAGAAGCAGGGATACAGCAGCCCGCGCCCGGCGAGGCCATCGAGCGCCGCGCGGTATTCCGGCAGATGCTCGGACTGGAGGCGCACCGGCCCATCCCAGTCGAGGCCCAGCCACGCGAGGTCCTCCAGGATGGCGTCGGCGAAATGCGGCGTGCAGCGGGCTGGGTCGATGTCCTCGAGGCGGAGCAGGAAGCGCCCGCCGGCCTGACGTGCCCGGCCCCAGGCGACCAGCGCCGCGTGGGCGTGGCCGAGGTGGAGGTAGCCGGTCGGGCTTGGCGCGAAGCGGGTGGTGATCATGTCGCGGCCGGCCCCTGGGCACGCCGTTGCGGGCTATTGCGGCGGCAGGGCCAGTTCGTGGCGAGCTTCCTCGGAGCCCAGGCTGGCGGCGCGTTGCAGCCAGCGGGTGCCTTCGGGGATGTTCTTGGCGACCTGCTGGCCCTCCCAGTAGAGGCGGCCGAGTTGCACCATGGCGTCGGGGTCGTTGTTGTCGGCGCCGCGCTTCAGCCAGGTCATCGCCTGGCCGATATCGGGGCGCACGCCGCGGCCCTGGAGGTAGAGGATGCCAACGGCGGTCTGCGCCTGCGGGTAGCCCTGGGCGGCGGCGGACTGGAACAGGCGCATCGCCCGCGCCGGGTCCTCGTGGCCGAGGATGGCCTGGGTGAGCAGGTTGCCGGCGCGATACTGTGCGGTGGCATTGCCCTGGGCGGCGGCGCGCTCGTACCACATCAGTGCGTTGTCCGGCGAGCGGGTGACGCCGATGCCGCCGCTCTCGTAGATCAGCCCCATGCGGGCCTGCGCCTCCGCGCTGCCGGCGCGCGCGGCTGGCTCCAGCCAGTGCAACGCCTCGGCGTAGTCCTTGTTCACCCCGTCACCGGACAGGTACATCGAGCCCAGCGCGAGGCGCGCATCGAGGCTGCCGGCGTTGGCGGCCGCGATGTAGTAACGCTCGGCGGTGTCATAGTCTCCGGCGGCAGTGGCGGCACGGCCCTTGGCGTAGGCGTCGGCGGGGGAGAGCTGCTCGGCGGCCGCGGGTGCGGCCGGGGCGACCAAGCCGAGCGCCGCGCCCTCGTTGCGCAGGCCGCCACAGCCGGCCAGGGCGATCACGGCGGTGAACATCAGGGTCGGGCGGAAAGACGGAAATCGACGGGACAACACGAGACCTCATGCAATGGCGCGTGCCTTCTATGCCCGATCCGCCGCCGGAAGCGAAGCACAACCCGGTGTCCGAAAGGTGACAGCCCGGCCGGGGTGCGCTAGGTCATCCCTCCTTATGCGTCCAGTGGGAACCAGCCGCGCCATGGCCAGCAGCAACGACATCCGCGCCACCTTCTTGAACTACTTCGCCCGCCACGGCCACGAGGTTGTGGAAAGCAGCCCGCTGGTGCCGCGCAACGACCCCACGCTCATGTTCGCCAACTCCGGCATGGTGCAGTTCAAGAACGTGTTCACCGGCCAGGAGAAGCGGCCGTACTCGCGTGCCACCACGGCGCAGAAATGCGTGCGCGCCGGCGGCAAGCACAATGACCTCGATAACGTGGGCTACACCGCCCGCCACCATACGTTCTTTGAAATGCTGGGGAATTTCTCCTTCGGCGACTATTTCAAGGATCAGGCGATCCATCACGCCTGGAACCTGGTGACCAAGGATTTCGCCCTGCCGGCGGATCGGCTGTGCGTGACCGTCTATTCCGAGGACGACGAGGCCGCTGCCCTGTGGAAGAAGATCGCCGGGCTGCCGGAGGAGCGGATCATCCGTATCCCGACGTCGGACAATTTCTGGCGCATGGGCGATACCGGGCCGTGCGGGCCGTGCTCGGAGATTTTCTTCGACCATGGCGACAAGATCTGGGGCGGCCCGCCGGGCAGCGCCGACCAGGACGGTGACCGTTTCATCGAGATCTGGAACCTGGTGTTCATGCAGTTCGAGGAAGGCCCGCCCGGCACGCGCGTCGCCCTCCCACGCCCGTCGATCGATACCGGCATGGGCCTCGAACGTTTCGCCGCCCTCATGCAGGGCAAGCACGACAACTACGATACCGACACCATGCGCGCCCTCATCCTGGCCTCGGCGGAAGCCACCGGGCAGGACCCGGACGGGCCGCACAAGACCAGCCACCGCGTGGTGGCCGACCATCTGCGCGCCACCTCGTTCCTGATGGCCGACGGCGTGCTGCCCTCCAACGAAGGCCGCGGCTATGTGCTGCGCCGGATCATGCGCCGCGCCATGCGCCACGCCCACATGATGGGCGCGCGCGAGCCGATGATGCACCGCCTGGTCCCCGCGCTGGTACGCCAGATGGGGGCCGCCTACCCGGAACTCGGCCGCGCCGAATCCCTCATCACCGAGACTCTTCGCCTGGAGGAGACCCGCTTCAAGGCGATGCTGGAGCGCGGCCTGCATCTGCTCGCCGAGGAAACCGGCAAGCTCGGCAGCGGCCAGGCCCTGCCCGGCGATGTCGCGTTCCGCCTGTATGACACCTACGGCTTCCCGCTCGACCTGACGCAGGACGCGCTGCGCGAGCAGGGCATGGCGGTGGATACCGAAGGCTTCACCGCCGCGATGAACGAGCAGCGCAAGCGCGCCCGCGCCGCCTGGGCCGGCTCCGGCGAGGCCGCTACCGAGCACGTGTGGTTCGAAATCCGCGAGAAGATCGGCGCCAGCGAATTCCTCGGCTACGCCACCGAGGCCGCCGAGGGTGAAATCACCGCCCTGGTGGTCGCCGGCCATCCCGCCGCCAGCGCCGAGGCCGGCGCCGAAGTGGCGGTGGTGCTGAACCAGACCCCGTTCTACGCCGAATCGGGCGGTCAGGTCGGCGACACCGGGCTGATCGAGGGGCCCGGCTTCCGCATCGCGGTGACCGACACGCAGAAGAAGCTGGGGGACGTGTTCGTCCATCTCGGCCGCGTGGTGGAGGGCACGGCCGAAATCGGCAAGCCGGTCCGCGCCACGGTGGATCACGCCCGCCGCAGCGCCATCCGCGCGCATCACTCGGCCACCCATTTGCTGCACGAGGCGCTGCGTCGCCGCCTGGGCACCCATGTCGCGCAGAAGGGCAGCCTCAACGCGCCCGACCGTCTGCGGTTCGACGTCTCGCAACCCACGCCGATCCAGCGCGAGGACCTCGTCTGGGTCGAGGCTGAAGTGAATGCCCGCATCCGCGAGAACTCCGAGGTCACCACCCGGCTGATGACGCCGGATCAGGCGGTGGCCGAGGGCGCCATGGCGCTGTTCGGCGAGAAATACGGCGAGGAAGTCCGCGTCGTCGCGATGGGCAAGGGCGATGACACCCGCACCGCCTATTCGATCGAGCTTTGCGGTGGCACCCATGTGAAGCGCACCGGCGATATCGGGCTGCTCCGCATCACCGCCGAGGGCGCCGTGTCCGCCGGCGTGCGCCGCATCGAGGCCGTCACCGGCGAGTCTGCACTGGCCCTCATCGCCGAGAACGACCGCCGCCTGAACGACACCGCCGCCATCCTGAAGGCGAGCCCGGCCGATGTGCCGGATCGCGTCGGCGCGTTGCTCGAGGAGCGCCGCCGGCTGGAGCGCCAGGTGGCCGAGTTGCAGAAGAAGCTGGCGACCGGCGCCACCACCGCCGAGGTGGAAACCATCGCCGGCATTGCCTTCGCGCCGCGCAACCTCGGCGATATCCCGCCGCGTGACCTCAAGAGCATCGCCGAGACCATCGGCAAGCAATTGGGCAGCGGCGTGGTGGCCCTGGTGTCCATCGCGGAGGGCAAGGCCAGCATCGTGGTGGCGGTGACGCCGGACCTCACGGCCCGCTTCTCCGCTGTCGATCTGGTGCGCGCCGCCAGCACCGCGGCGGGCGGCAAGGGTGGTGGCGGGCGGCCCGACATGGCGCAGGCCGGCGGGCCCGATGCCGCCGCCGCCGATGCGGCACTCGACGCGATCCGGGCACTGCTGGCCGCCTAGAACGTACCCGGGCCAGGGCGCGCTGCCCTGGCCGGTCATCGCGCATCGGCGTTGCATTAGGCCCTCCCGGGGCGCCACGATGGGGCGCACCCGGGAGGTCCCCATGCGCCGTCGCACCATTCTAGCTGCCGCCCTTGCCGCGCCCGCGCTGCCGGCCATTGCCCGCGCCGCTTCGGCACGCACGCTCACCTACGTGCCTTATACCGACCTCGCAGTGCTCGATCCCATCGTCACCACCAACTACGCCACGCGCAACCACGCGCTGATGGTGTTCGATACGCTCTACGGGGTGAACGGCCGCTTCGAGCCGCAGCCGCAGATGCTGGCTGGTCACCTTGTGGCGGATGATGGCCGCCGCTGGACGCTGACGCTGCGCGAGGGGCTGCGGTTCCATGACGATACGCCGGTGCTGGCGCGGGATGTGGTGGCCAGCCTGCGCCGCTGGGGCGCGCGGGACATCCTAGGCACATTGCTGTTCGCCGCCACCGACGAGCTCGTGGCCGCCGATGACCGCACCCTGCAATGGCGGCTGAACGCGCCGTTTCCGCTGCTGCCGTTCGCGCTGGGAAAGACCGTCGGCAGCATGGCGGTGATCATGCCCGAACGGCTGGCGGCGGACGATCCGGCGCGGCCGGTGGCGGAGATCATCGGCAGCGGGCCGTTCCGCTACGTGGCGGCCGAGCGGGTGCAGGGCCATCTCAACGTCTACGCGCGCTTCGCCGGCTACCAGCCGCGCCAGGAGCCGCCCGATCTTCTGGCCGGCGGCAAGGTGGCGCAGTTCGAACGAGTGGAGTGGCACACCCTGCCCGATGCGGCGACGGCGGCGGCGGCGCTGCAACGCGGCGAGATCGATTGGTGGGAGCAGCCCACCACCGACTACTGGCCCGTCATCTCGCGCCATCCGGCCCTGACGCTCGATGTGCTCGATCGCTCCGGCTCGTATCGCTATGTCCGCCTGAACTGGCTCAACCCGCCGTTCGACAATGTGGCGGTGCGCCGGGCCGCCATGGCCGCGGTGAGCCAGGCCGACGTGGTGACTGCCATCGCCGGCACCGATCCGGCGATGTCCCGCATTGGGGTGGGGTTTTTCGCGCCCGATTCCCCGATGGCCAGCACCATCGGCTTGGAGGCGATGCGGGAGCCGCCTGATCTCGAAGCCGCCCGCCGCATGCTCGCCGCCAGCGGCTACGCGGGGGAGCGGGTGGTGATGTCGATCGCCGCCACCGTGATGCCGATCAATTTGTGCGGGCAGGTGGTGGCCGATGCGTGGCGCCGGATCGGCTTCAACGTGGATTTCCATGCCGTCGAGATCGCCGCGTCATTGCAGCAGATTGCCAGCCAGGCGCCGATCACCCAGGGCGGCTGGTGCGCCTCGGCGGACGGGATGGCGGGGGTTTCCGCCAATGATCCGGCGCTGATCGCCAATCTGCACACCGTCGGGCGCAACGGCGGGACCTATGGCTGGCCTGATATCCCCGCGGTGGAGGTGTTGCGGAACCGCTATCTGGTGGCGCCCGACCTCGCGGCCCGGCAGGCGATCTGCCGGGATATCCAGCGGATCTGCTTCGAGCAGGTGCCCTACATTCCGGCCGGGATCGTGCAGCAGCCAACCGCCTACAGCCGCGGCCTGACCGGTGTGCTGCGCGGACTGCCTCTGTTCTGGAACGTGCGGCGGGTCTAGTCCGGGCCGGACTTCAACGTCGCCGCCGCCGCATCCGACCAGCGGCGCTGGTTGGCGAGTTGCTGCTCCGTCGCGCGGCCCTCCTCGGCGATGCGGCGGCCGAGGGCGACGAAGGTGGGGATTTCGGCGTCGGCGAGCGGGCGCATGGCCTGTTTGCGCGCCATCGCCTTGGCGATATAGGGGGCGAGGTCTTCCTGCTTCTTCTGCTGGCGGGCGGCCTCGCGGGCGTGGAATTCGGGCATCACCTTGGCGGCGAAGAGTTCCAGGCTCTCGCAGATATGGGCGTGGCGGTTGTTGCCGGCCTGCTGGATGAAAGTGACCTGGTCCACCCCGGCATCCTCGAAGCCCTTGAGGTGGGCGCGCAGTTCGTCGGGCGTGCCGAGGCCGCGATTGGCGCCGGCGGGCGGCAGGGTGGCGCGCACGCGTTCGAAATTGGCCCAGATATCGGTGCGCCCGGGCTGGTGTTCGCCGAAGATGTAGTGATGCGCCAGGGCGTAGCCGAAGAACTGGAAGCCGTCCTCGCCGCGCCGGCGCGCTTCGGCGGCATCCTCGTGGCAGGAGAAACCGGTGACCATGGCGACGTTGGGGTTCACCGCGTGGCCGATCGGCACGCATTCCTCCTTGAAGATGCGGTAGTAGTCATCCACCCACTGCTTGGCCTCGGCCGGATCGACGAAGGCGAAGGTGAGGGCGCCGATGCCGAGGCGGGCCGCCATCTTGATGGTTTCGCGGTTGGAGCAGGCCACCCACACCGGCGGATGCGGCTTCTGCGCCGGCTTGGGCACGATGTTGCGGGTGGGCATGGAGAAGTATTTGCCCTCGAACCCCGGGTAGGGGTTCTTCACCATCATGTTGAGCACCTGCTCAACGGTTTCGGTCCACATCGCGCGCTTCTCGGTATGCTCAACGCCGAAGCCGCCGAGTTCCATCAGGGCGGCGGATTCCCCGGTGCCGAATTCAACACGGCCGTTGGACACCAGATCGAGCGCCGCGATGCGCTCGGCGATGCGGGCGGGGTGATTGTATTTGGGCGGCATCAGCACGATGCCATGGCCGAGGCGGATACGTTTGGTGCGCTGCGAACAGGCGGCGAGGAACACTTCCGGCGCAGAGGAGTGCGAGTATTCCTCGAGGAAATGGTGCTCGACCTCCCAGGCGTAGTCGATGCCAAGTCGGTCGGCGAGTTCCACCTGGTCGAGCGCTTCCTGGTAGATGCGCAACTCGTCCCCCTCGCCCCAGGGGCGCGGCAACTGGTGCTCGTAGAAGATGCCGAATTTCATTCCGGTGCTCCGAAACTCGGGCGGTGCTGCGCCCAGGGGCAGGTTTGTTCGAGCAGGGCGCCGAGGCGCAGCACGTCGGTTTCCGCGCCCCATTTGCCGACGATCTGCATCGACGTCGGCAGACCGTCATCGCCGAAGCCGGAGGGCACGGCGAGGGCAGGGTGGCCGGTGAGGTTGAACGGATACTGCGGCGAGGTCCAACCCTGTCGCGTGATGCCGCAGGGCTCGCCATCGATGATGATGTCGTCATTGGCCGCATCGTGGCCGACGGGGAGGGCGGTGCGCGTCATGGTGGGCATGACGAGGAAGTCGTAGCGGGTGAATAGCGCCTGGATGGCACGAAACAGGCGGGTGCGGGCGAATTCGGCGTTGCGGAAATCGGGCATGCCGAAGCCGGCGCCGCGCTGCATGAAGGCCAGCGTCACCGGGTCCATCTGGTTCTGCCACTGCGGCAGGTACTGGGCGCAGAACACCGCGAAGGTGGACTGGTAGAGCACGCGGCCCTCGTATTCGATCCAGTCGATGGCATCCGTCACCTCCTCGATCTCGGCGCCGAGGCCGGCCCAGGCGGCGAGGCTCGCCTGGGTGTTGGCGGTAACGTCGGCGGCGACGCGCGGGTTGGCGCAGCGGGCGATATAGCCGAGGCGGACGCCTGAAAGATCGGTGCCGGTGAGGGCAGGGGAGAGAGTGGCGGGGTGGTGGGTGCCGATGCTCCAGGGGTCGTTCTGGTCTGGGCCTTGCAGGATGGAGTGCATCAGCGCCGCGTCCGCGATGGTGCGGGAGAGCGGGCCGGCATAGATGTTGCTGCCGAAGGCGTCGCGCCCGGCCTCGTTGGGCACCGCGCCGAGCGTCGCCTTGAGGCCGACGAGGCCGGCGCAGGCGGCGGGGCCTCGGATGGAGCCGGCGCCATCGGTGCCGAGCCCCATCGGCGCGAGCCCGGCCGCCACCGCCGCCGCACAGCCGCCCGAGGAGCCGCCCGGGGTGCGATCGAGGTTCCACGGGTTGCGGGTGATACCGAACGAGGGGCCGTCGGTGAGGCCCTTGACGCCGAATTCCGGCGTGGTGGTCTTGGCGACGATGATGGCGCCGGCGGCGCGCAGGCGGGCCACCAGGATATCATCGGCCGCCGCCGGCGGATTGTCGGCGAAAATCGCCGAGCCGTGGCGGGTGGGCACGCCGGCGACGTTCACCAGATCCTTGATGTGGATCGGCACGCCATGTAGCGGGCCGAGCGGCCGGCCGGACATCAGCGCGGCCTCTGCATCACGGGCGGCGGCACGGGCGTCCTGCTCCATGATGGTGGCGAAGCAGTTCAGCACCGGCTGCGCCTGGTGCATGGCACGCAGCACCACCTCGACATAGTCCACCGGCGACAGCTTGCGGGCCCGGATAAGTGCCGCGGCGGTCACCGCGGGCATGAACAGCAGATCGTCGGACATCCGGTTTCCTTATTGCCTTATCGCGGCCTCATCCTACGATCTGAACCGAAACCTTGGCTTCGTGCAATTCCACCACCGGAGAATCCCATGCGCCGCTTCGTCCAGGCAATGAGTTTCAGTGCGCTCGCCCTTGCCACGCCGGCGGCCTACGCCGCCGGCAACCTCAATGCGGTGCTGGAATCGGAGGTGGTGTTCCTAGATCCGCACCAGACCACCGCCAACATCACCCGCACCTTCAACTTCATGGTCTACGACACGCTGTTCGCCATGGATTCCAAAGGCGCCATCCAGCCGCAGATGGTGGGCGCCACCAAGATCTCCGACGACAAGCTGACCTACGAGTTCACCCTGCGGGACGGCCTGGCGTTCCATGACGGCGCGCCGGTGACCGGGGCGGACGTGGTAGCCTCGTTGAAACGCTGGATGCCGCGCGACGCGCTCGGCCGCATGCTGCAGGCCGCCACCGCCTCGCTGGAGGCGACGGGGCCGAAGGTGGTCACGCTGAAACTGAAGGAGCCGTTCCCGCTGGTGCTGGAGGTTCTGGGCAAGCCCAACGCCATCGTGCCGTTCATCGTGCCGGAGCGGCTGGCCAATGGGCCGGCCGACCAGAAGATCACCGAGATAACCGGCTCGGGCCCCTTCACCTTCCGCAAGGACGCGTGGCGGGCCGGCGACAAGATGGTACTGGACCGCAACCCCGCGTACGTGGCGCGCGCCGAAAAGCCGGACTTCCTCGCCGGCGGCAAGGTGGTGAAGATCGACAGCATAACCCTCAAGGTGATCCCTGACGTATCGACGGCGGCGTCCGCGCTGCTGGCGGGCGAGATCGACTACCTGCAATACGTGCCGTTCGACTGGATCGACCGGCTGAAGAAGGCGCGCGATATCAAGCTGATGAGCCTCGGCGGGCTCGACCAGTTCCAGGGCAATTTCCGCCTCAACCACGCCAATCCGCCGTTCAACGACCCGGCGATCCGTCAGGTGCTGTGGAACCTGGTGGACCAGAAGGCGATTTTGCAGGCGATCGGGATTCCCGAGGAGTTCCGGGTGGACCAGTGCAGCTCGTACTGGATGTGCGGCACGCCGCTGGAGAGCAAGGCCGGCGCCGAGGTGTTCCGCTACGATATCGAGGCCGCCAAGGCGGCGCTGAAAAAGACCGCCTATAAGGGCGAGCCGGTGGTGTTCATGGAACTGCCGAACTCGCCGACCTCGATGAACCCGGCGCTGGTGGTGGTGGATGCCATGCGCAAGGCCGGCTTCACGGTGGACGAGCAGCCGATGGAGTGGGCCACGCTGCTGCAACGGCGCGCCAAGAAGGACACCTGGAGCATGTTCGCCGTCTATTCGAACGGCGTGGACATGTCCAACCCGCTGACGCACTTCTACGTGGCGGCCAACTGCACCGATTTCGCCGGCTGGAGCTGTGACCCGGCCATCAAGCCGCTGGTGACCGACTACGTGAAGGCGCCGGACGCGGCGGCGCGCAAGGCGGTGGCGGACCACATCCAGGCGCTGGCCTACAAGAACACCCCCTCGGTGATGTGGGGCCAGTTCACCGTGCCGACCGGCTACCGCACGACGCTCTCGGGGCTGGTGGAATCCAGCTTCCCGATGTTCTGGCAGGTGCAGAAGAAATAAGCGGACAAAAAGTTTTTTCTTCTTTTTTCAAAAAGAAGCGCTTGCTCCCTGCCTGACTACCGCAGCGCAAACCCCAGATTGGCCAGCGCGGCGCGCATGCGATCCCGGCCCGTGAGCGAGGCCGGGGTCCGCACGCGGCTGATGCTGCGCTGGGTCCAGACTTCCGGGGTCATCGCCTGTTCGGCCTGGAACGCCGCCATCCGCGCGTCATAGGCCGGGATGTCCTGGATGGCCTGGGCCGGGTCGTACTGCTCATGGTGCAGCACCGAGCTTTGCGGCAGGCGCGGCTTGATGGCGGCGGGGCGGGCCGGATCAGGGGTGCCGACGCACAGGCCGAACACCGGGAACACGCGTGGGGGCAGGCCGAGTTCGGCGGCCACCTTCTCGGGGTTGTTGCGGATGCCGCCGATATAGACGCTGCCGAGGCCGAGGGATTCGAGCGCGACCACCGCGTTCTGCGCGGCCAGGGTGGCGTCCACCACGCCGATCAGCAGCATCTCCAGATACTCGGTGCCCTCGACCGCCACGCCGCGCGCCGCGGCGATGGCCTCGATACGCGCGAGGTCACACAGAAACACCAGGAACAGCGGCGCCTCGTCGATATGGGCCTGGTTGGCGCACAGCTTGCGCAACCGGGACCGCCGATCCGCGTCGCGCACCGCGACGACGGACCAGGTTTGCAGGTTGGAGGAGGTCGCGGCCGAGGAGGCGGCGGCGATGATGCTGGCCAGATGGTCCTCGCTCACCGGCTCCGGCAGGAAGGCGCGGATGGAGCGGTGGGCGAGGAGGGCTTCCAGGATGGCGTTGGTTTCCCCGGGCGCCGCCTGCCCGGGGTCGCGGTAGCGCTGCTGGAACAGGTCGGCGGCGAGGCTGGCGTTGCGTCCGTGCGGCACGTCGTTCATCCGGCCAGCGCTCCGTCGAGCGCCGCCACGGCAGTGCGCAGGGCGGCGGCGACGCGGTTGCGGGCGCGCATGGCGGCGACATTCTGGAACCGCGCGGCGTCGCTGCCGGCCGCCAGGGGCGCCAATGCGCGCACCGGATCGAGCGCCGGCCACGGGTTCTGCGGCAAGGCCGGATCATGGTCGAAGCGATCGCCGCGCGAGTAATCCACCGGCACCAGGGCGCGGGAAACCTTGCGCAGGGCATCATTGATCAGCACGGTTTCGGCCGGCCCGGCGCTATCGACGCGGGCGGCGAGGGCCTCGGTCTGGTCACGCAGGGTCAGCGCCGGGCCGATCAGCGCATCGAGCGAGAAGCGGTCTCCGAGGGTTGCGGCGATACGGTCGAGTTCGGCGAGTAAAGCGCGGGCGTGGGCGGAATAGTCGAGCGGCACCACCGCCTCGGCGAGCAGGCGCCACAGCACATGGACGAACACCTGGGTATCGCGCACGAGGTTGGCTTCGTCGAGCTTGTCGATGGTGTCGTGCGGGGTGTGCCACCACCAGCCCAGCGAATTGCGCATCTTCACCGTGCCGGGTGCCTGTTCGGACAGGGCGCCGAACATCGAGGGCACGCCGACGCCGGGCAGCGAGTCGTCGGACGAGCGGGATTTGCGCTTGCCGAGATACTGATGGCCGGTGCGCTCGCGGATCGCCTCGCCGGCCAGGGTGGTCAGTTCGGAAACGGCGGCGGCGTTCTCCAGCACCGAGGCGCCCACGCCGCCGGTGCTGTCGACGTTCACATGGGCCACGCAACGCGCGTCGAGTTCCGCCCAATGCTCGTCAACATACCACACCGAGCCCGAGTAGCGGCCGTGCGAATGGCCGGACCAGAAGCAGATGCGCAGGCCGCGCGCCCATTCGTGCTGGCGGGTGGCGAGCAGGCGTGCGGCCTCGAGCATGGTGGCGTTGGCCGAGCCGTTGTCCATCACCCCGTAGTACCAGGTGTCATGATGGCCGGAGAACAGCACGAAGGGCTGGTCCGGGTCTTCGCCCGGTGCGTCCATTTCGGCGACCAGGATGGGGGTCTTACGCCACGAGGTGTCCACCTCGGCATGCAGCACCACCACCGGGTTTTCGCCGTTGGCGAGGCGGGATTTGATGGCCATGCCGTCATCGTAGGACACCGAACAGGCCACGGTGCTCGGCATGTCGTGGATGGTCTCGCCGGTCGGGCTGCCCCAGACCGGGGAGATGCACATTTCGTGGATGTGCTCGTGCGGCGAGATGTGAAGCTGGCCGACGGCGCCGGCGCGGGATGCCAGCCGCGCGGTCACCGGGTTGGCGATGCCCTGGGCCAGCACGATGGCGCCGGCGCAGTCCTTGCCGGCGAACCCGGCGGCGGTGCCGTCGCCCACATCGACCAGCCGGCCAGTCACGCCGCCTTTCGGCGAGGGCTGGCCGTGCGAATGGGTGATGGCGGTGAGGAAGCTGCCGTCCACATCCACCTTGGCCGCACCGGGCAGCGAGATGTACGCATCATGCAGGATGAGCTTGGTGCGGTAGCCGTAGGCGTCGAGGCTGGCGCGGACATGCAGCAGGCTCTGGAGTTCCTCCGGCGTGCCAGACAGCTTCACCCAGCGGGCGAATTCGCGCAGGTGCGCCATCATCTCCCCGCCGCTGACGGCACCAACGAGTTCGAGCAACGCGGGATCGGGATGGGCATCATTGGGCATGGCGTGGTCCTCCTGCTGGGGGGAGCGTAACCAAGCCGGGGGGTGTGCGGAAGGGTGCATCGCCGGGGCGTGCCGGTGTAGGCTGTGGCGAACCATGCGAAGGGGGAACGGCGATGGCGTCTGTGCGGTATATCGTGCGCGATGTGACGGCGGCGGTGGCGTTCTACAGCGGGGCGCTCGGCTTCACGCTGCGCCAGCAGTTCGGGCCGGCGATGGCGATCCTGGCACGCGGCGACCTCACGCTGTGGGTGGCGGGTCCGCACGCATCGGCCTCGAAGCCGATGCCCGATGGGCGGCAGCCGGAACCCGGCGGCTGGAACCGCTTCGTCATCGAGGTATCCGGCCTCGATGACCTCGTGGCCCGCTTGCGCGCCGAGGGCGTGGCGTTCCGCAATGATATCGTGAGCGGCCCCGGCGGACGTCAGATCCTGTGCGAGGACCCCTCTGGCAACTGCATCGAACTGTTCGAGCCGGCATGATGCGCTGGTTGCTGCTCCTCGCCGGCCTGCTGCTGCCCGTTGGCGCGCACGCCCAGCCCTGCGCCACCTGCACCATCACCGGCGGCACCTACCGGGCACTGGCGCCGGCGGGGTGGGACGGGCATGCCAAACTGCGGCTGCTGCTGTTCCTGCACGGCTGGATGATGGAGGGCGGCGATATCGTCGAGGACCCCTCGATCATCGATGCGGCGGCGCGGATGGGGTTCCTCATCGTGGCGCCCGACGGCATGGCGCGTAGCTGGGCCCATGGCGGCTCGCCAAGCCGGGCGCGCGATGACGTGGCGTTCCTGCATGCGGTGGTGACGGATGTCGAGGCGCGCTGGCCGATCGACCGGCGCGCGGTGGTGGCGGCCGGCTTCTCGCAGGGCGCCAGCATGGTGTGGGACCTCGCCTGCTACGCCGCCACCGATTTCACCGCGTTCTTGCCGTTCTCCGGTGGGTTCTGGGAACCGATGCCGAAGGGATGCTCGTCCGGGCCGGTGGAACTGCGCCATGTCCACGGCACCGATGACCACACCGTGCCGATGGCCGGGCGGGCACTGTTCGGGCCGTACCGGCAGGGTGACATCCGCCAGGGGTTCGCGGTGTGGCTCGGCGAGGACCGTTGCGCCGGCAAGCCGGTGCGCCTGAAGGACTGGGCGGGTCTCGCGTGTGACTCCTGGAGCGGCTGCGGCAGTGGCCGCCGCCTGCAACTCTGCACTCGTGCCGGCGGGCATCAGATGTGGCAGGGCGATGTGCTCGCCGGGCTGCGCTGGGCGGTGGCGCACTGACATCGGCGGCATCTTCCTTGGCAGAAACGGCCCGGCGTGGCAGACTCCCCAACCACGGCAAAAGGTGGTCCAGGTGCGGCAGTTGTTATTGATGCGACACGCGAAGTCGTCGTGGGACGACCCGAAGCTGTCCGACCACACACGCCCGCTCAATGCGCGCGGGCGGGCGGCGGCGGTGGCGATGCGCCAGGTGATGGCCGATCTGGGCCTGGCGCCCGACCTGATCCTGGTATCCTCGGCACGTCGCACCCTGCAGACCCTGGCCGCGCTTGAGCCGTGGGACGAGACGCCGCTGGTGGAGCCGATGGACTCGCTCTACCTCGCCGATGTGCCGGCATTGTTCGCCGCCCTGAACGGGGTGGCGGAGACCGCGCGCAGCGTGATGGTGATCGGCCATAATCCCGGGATGCATGAACTGGCGCTGGCGCTGGCCGGTCCGCTCGATGAGGCCAATGGCCATATGCGCCATCTCGCCGAGGGCTACCCCACGGGCGCCCTGGCCGAGTTCTCGGTGCCCGGCCCCTGGGGCACGCTGGCCGCGGGTGGGGCCCGTCTGGTGCGCTTCGTCGCCCCGCGCGATCTGACGGAGAAGGCCTGAGACCATGCCGGACGAGGCGGTCAGCCTCGCTCTGGCGATCGAACCGGGCGCCGTTGCGCCGCTGCTGCGTGGCCTCGGCATCCGGGCCGGCCGCCCTGTGCCGCTCGAAATGACATGGCACGATACCGCTGACGCCCGGTTTGCGCGTGACGGCACCGTGCTGCTCGCGTGGCGGCGTGGCCGGCGCGAAGGCTGGCGCCTGCAATCGGTGATGCCGTCTCCGCTGTCGCCGCGGGGCAACGCGGGCGACATCTTGGCCGAGGGTGCTGGGCCCGAGGTACTCGGGATTGTGGCGCCCGAGGAGATCGCCGCGTTCTGCACCTTCGTCGGCCGGCAGCGCACTGCCCATGCCGGTGCGGTTCGCCTGATCATCGAGGACGGCGCGCTGAAAAGCGGCATCCGGGAGGTGGCGCTATGCCGGGTGCGGCTCGACGGTTCCGCCGCCGACATCGCCGCGCTGGGACTGATGCACGGCGAAGTGGCCGGCGAAACCATCGCCGCGATGGCGTTGCGGTTGGCCGGGCATGATGTGGTGCCGTCCCTGCCGGCTCTGCCGCCGCTCCATGACGGCATGACGGCGAGCGACGGGCTTGCCGCGATCTGCGCCTATTTCGGCGAGCGCCTGCGCCTGATCGCCCCAGCCGCGGCGGAGGGCGCGGGGCCGGAGCCAGTGCATCAGATGCGGGTGACGGTGCGGCGGGCGCGCTCGGCGCTGAAGCTGTTCCACCGCGCGGTGCCATGCGATGAACTCGATGTGATCGCGGCCGGGCTGCGGGCGCTGGGCCAGGCGCTGGGGCCGGCGCGTGATTGGGATGTTTTTCTCGGCAGCACCATCAGTTCGGTGGCGGCCGTGGCGGGCCCCCGGATGTCCGCACGCCTGGCTGCCGCCGCGCGACGGCGCCAGCGCGCGGGCTATGAGGCCTTGCGCGCCTATCTGGCCGGCGACGCCTTCCGCCGGCTTGGCCTCCTCATGGCGCTCGCCGTCCTGGACCGGCCATGGCAACGCAGCAGCGACGCCGACGCATTGGCCTTGCCGCTGGCGGATTTCGCCGCGGCCGCCCTGTCCCGCCGCTGGCGACGGCTGCGCGCGCCGGGGCGGGATCTGGCCGATCTGCCGGACGAGCGGCTGCATGCGATCCGGCTGGATGCCAAGCGGATGCGCTATGCGGTCGAATTATTCGCCCCGCTGCATGAACGGCGTGCCGCCGAGCGCATGGCCGGGCGGATGGCGCAGTTGCAGGAACGGCTTGGATTGCTGAATGACGGCGTGGTGGCGGCCGGCCTTTTGGCCGAACTTGGTGCGGCCGGGCACGGCTTCGCCGGCGGGGTGGCGCGCGGCCTTGCCGTGGCGCGAGCCGAGGGCACCCACGTGGGCATCGGCAAGACATGGCGGCGGGCGCGCCGGAGCAAGCCGTTCTGGCGCTGAGGCCTCCGTATCATATCGGCACCGGCGCTCGGCCATGCGGATTTGATCTCTGAGTGGAACGGGCCGACTCGGAGGTTGCGCGCTCCCGGCCTGCGCGGTAGTCGTGCGTGTCAACGTGATCTTCAGGAGAGACAACGTGTCGCTGCGACCGCCTCGTCGCATCTTCCGTGCGTCATCGCGGGCCGCACCTGGTAGCGGCGCGGGGCTGAATGCCGCCGTTTGGGCTGGGGTGGTCGGCGCGGTGGCGGGAGTGCTGGTGGTGATGCTGGCCTCGCCGGCCGAGTTGCTCGGCCGGGTGCCGCCGCTGACCGGAACCCTCAACGCGGCGCCGGCGCGCGTGGCGGTGGTGGATGGCGAAACCCTGGTGCTGAACGAAACCATCATCCGTCTCGAGGGTGTGTCGGCTCCGGCACGCGGCCAGTTGTGCCACGGGGCCGAAGGCGGCGAGACCGATTGCGGCGCGGAAGCGGCGGCGGCCCTGGCGGCGTTCGTGCGCGGGCATGATGTGTCGTGCCGGCTGAACGGGCGGGACCGGGAGGGCTTTCCACGCGCGATCTGCGAAGCTGCCGGCACCGAATTGAACCGCGCGCTGGTGGCCGCGGGCTGGGCGCGGGCACGGTCGGACATGCCGGGTCTGGCTGCCGAGGAAAAGGCCGCCCATGACGCCGGGCGCGGATTGTGGCGGGGTGGCTGGCTCTAGAGCGGCCGCCGGCTCTAGAAAATGCAGGCCGCGTCCGCGTTTCGCGCCGGTCGATGCTGCAAGCGCGAAGGTTGCCATCGGCACAGGGCGGGAATAGGGTCGTCCCCGAATATCATCGGGCGCGGTATATGGGCGCCGGGAAGGAAAGACGCATGAGCACGACCGCAAAAACAATCACCGTGACGGCTGAAGGTTCCAACAAGGCTGCCGTTCTGCCGGTGCTGTCGGGCACCATCGGTCCGGATGTGGTCGATATCCGAAAGCTGTATGACCAGCTCGGCGTGTTCACCTACGATCCCGGCTACGGCGCCACCGCGTCCTGCGAAAGCAAGATTACTTATATCGATGGCGATGCGGGCGTGCTGCTCTATCGCGGCTACCCGATCGAGCAGCTGGCCGAACAGTCGAGTTTCCTTGAAGTAGCGCACCTGCTGCTGTGGGGCGATCTGCCCAACCCGGCGCAGAAGGCGGATTTCGAAACCGGCGTGATGCGGCACACCATGCTGCACGAACAGATCCGCCGCTTCTTCGACGGTTTCCGCCGCGACGCGCACCCGATGGCCATCATGTGCGGCGTCGTCGGCGCGTTGTCGGCGTTCTACCATGACAGCCTGGACATCAACGATCCCGAGGCGCGGCGCATCTGCGCGTTCCGCCTGATCGCCAAGCTGCCCACCATCGCGGCCTGGGCCTACAAGTACTCGATCGGCCAGCCGTTCATCTACCCGCGTAATGACCTCGGGTACGTCGACAACTTCCTCTACATGATGAACGCCGTGCCGGCGGAGCCCTACGTGGTGAATCCGGTGCTGTCGCGCGCCATGGAGCGCTGGTTCATCCTGCACGCCGACCACGAGCAAAACGCCTCGTCCAGCACGGTGCGCCTCGCGGGTTCGTCGGGCGCAAACCCGTTCGCCTGCATCGCCGCCGGCATTGCCAGCCTGTGGGGCCCCGCCCATGGCGGCGCCAATGAAGCCGCGTTGAAGATGCTCGCCGATATCGGCCACATCGACAACATTCCGCAGTTCCTGCACGACGTGAAGGACAAGAACAACCACACCCGCCTGATGGGCTTCGGCCACCGGGTCTACAAGAACTACGATCCGCGCGCCAAGATCCTGCAGGGCTCCTGCCATGAAGTGCTGGCCGAGATGGGGATCAAGGACGATCCGATGCTCGATCTCGCGGTGGAGCTTGAAAAGATCGCCCTGAACGATCCGTATTTCGTCAGCCGCAAGCTCTATCCGAACGTTGATTTCTACTCGGGCATCATCCTCAAGGCGATGGGCCTGCCGACCAGCATGTTCACCGTGCTGTTCGCGGTCGCCCGCACCGTTGGCTGGATCAGCCAGTGGAAGGAAATGATCGAGGACCCGTCGCAGCGTATCGGGCGTCCGCGCCAGATCTACACCGGCGCCCCCCTGCGCGACTACGTGCCGCTCGATAAGCGCGGCTGATCGACGGCCCCTCCGCGCCCGTGCGGGCACGGAGGGGTTCCATCGCCGTATCGCGGCGGGGCTGATCGACATTTTTGTGACCTGGTGCCACGGGTGCGGATTTGTGCGAGCAACCGCTGCGGGTTGCCGCGCGGATGATCTCGACAACCAGAACGTGTGGCAGGTATAATTTATGGCACGGTGTTTGCCCCTGTCAGCGCTGTCATCACGACTATTTTATGAACAAGAGTCTCAGAACAGTTGAACTCGGGGAGGGCCAAGTCTAGGTTCCCTCAAGGCCGCGTGAACGACGCTTTCTTGCTAATGTCTTTTATGTTATGCAGCTTCAAAGTGCCGTGAACGTTGGTGCCGAATGGGTCGCTTGGCCCGCGTAACCGGTCTGACAAGAGGAGGATGGCGGTGCAGAAATTTATTGCTCTCATCGCGTTGATAGCGATGTCCGTATCGGGCGTTGCGCACGCCCAGAACAGGCCCACGGCCGACCAGATCATCGCGGCGCTCAAGCCCACCGGCCAGATCCAGGCCGGCACCCGCGGTATACGTCCGGCTGTTGCCGGGCAGCCCGCCGGAGTCACCTCGGTGGCCGCCGCCGAAGCGCCGACGCGCTGCTGCGGCCAGGCCGTGGCGAAAATGCCATCGATCGACCTCAATGTGCATTTCGAGTTCGGTTCGGCCGAACTCACCACCGATGCCGCGCGCACGCTCGATGAACTCGGCCGCGCCCTGAGCAGCCAGTCTCTGGCCGGCTACCGCTTCCGCATCGAGGGGCATACCGACACCGTCGGCACCGAAGACTTCAACCGCAACCTGTCCGACCAGCGGGCCGCCACGGTGGCACGCTATCTTGAAGGCAAGTTCGGCGTCGGCGTCGGCGCCGGGCGGCTGGAAACGGTTGGCCTCGGCGAAAGCGCGCCGCTGGTGCCCACCCCGCCGCAAACCCCCGAAATGCGGAACCGTCGCGTGCACGTGGTCAATCTCGGCGCCTGACGCCGGGTTGCCGACGGGGCGTTATTGCCCTGCCACCGCCGAAGCTACTTGCGGCCCTCGTCAGCCTGACGGGGGCCGTTTTGCTTGCCTAGCTCCCGCCTGGTGACGGGATGGCCGAGATATTCGGACAGAATGTCCTCGGTCGGCCCCTCGCGGACGATGCGGCCCTGTTCCATCCAGATCAGCCGGGTGCACCAGTCGAGCAGCGCGTCGGTATTGTGGGTGGAAAGCACCAGGATTTCGGCGCCGCGCACCATTTCTTCCAGGCGGGTACGGGCGCGTTCCATGAAGTTGGCATCCCCGGCGAGGAACCATTCGTCCATCAGCAGCACCTGCGGGCGGATGGCGGTTGCCAGCGCAAAGCCGAGGCGGATGATCATGCCGGCGCTGTAGATGCGCACGGGCAGGTTGATGAACTCGTCCATGTCGGCAAACAGCCGCACGTCCGCCTCAAGCTGCTCGATATCCTTGTTGTTGAGCCCGGCCGACAGGCCGCGCAGCATAATGTTCTCGCGCCCGGTCAGGTTCACGTTCATGCCGAGATGCGGATCGAGCAGGGCGTTGAGGCTGCCCTGCACTCGGATGCTGCCGGTCACCGGCTCGTAGATGCCGGCCAGCGTGCGCAGCAGGGTGGTCTTGCCGGCGCCGTTGCTGCCGATCAGGCCGAGGCGATCGCCTGGCTTCAGGACGAAGGAGATGTCACGCAGCGCGCGCACCACCACCCGGTTCCGGTCATCCTCGGCCATGCGTCGGGTGACGGTGTTGACTAGCGTCTTTTTCAGGCTGCGGCCACTGGTGTGGTAGAGCGGGAAATCGAGATTGACCCCGACGGCTTCGATGAGGGCGGTCTGGCTGTTGGGCATCGGACCTACACCCAGAACGCGATGCGGCCGCGCGCGCGCGTAAACAGAGCCCACGAGACGCCGCATAGTGCCAATGAACTCACAAAGGCGGAGAGATAGACCATCGGCCCGGGGATTTCCCCCAGCAGCGGCGCGCGCAGCACTTCGAGCAATGTGAAGAACGGGTTGAACGGCAGCATCCACTGGTCTTCCCCGATGAGGGCCGGCCGCCAGATCACCGGCGTGATGAAGAACGCCATCTGCATCACGCTCGCCACAATCGGCGGCACATCGCGGAAGCGCGCGCACACGGCGCCAAGCAGCACCGAAATCGCCAGCGAGTCGATCAGCCACATCGCCAGGGCCGGGATGGCGGCGGCGGCGATCAGCGGGTCCGGGAAGTTCCACATGAACAGGTCGACCGCGACGATCACCACGATATTGTGCGCCAGGATCAGCAGGTTGCGCAGCACGATGCGAGCGGCATAGCTGGTGAACGGCATCCGCACCGAGCGTATCATGCCTTCGGAACTCACGTAGCCCATGCAGGAGTCGCTGACGAGAACCGAGACATAGCCCCACAGCACCTGCGAAATCGCCAGGAACGGCAGGTAGTCGTGCATCTCGATATGGAACAGGGTGGAGTAGATGGTGCCCATGGCGGCCACCATCACGCCGGTGGACAGCGTGAGCCAGAACGGCCCGAGCATGGATCCCCGGTAGCGGATCTTGATGTCGAGAACGGCCATGGACCAGCAAAATCGCCAAAGCGTCATCGCCTCGCGGATATCGCGCCACGCCATGGTCTGGCGGGCGGCGAAGGAGCTGCCTGGCGTGATCTGGAGGAGTTGCGGCCCGCGCGGGCGGGGCTTGAGGGTCATGGACATATGCGCCGCCGGATAGCGGATTTGCCGGGTGGCGGCAACCAGGCGGCAGCGCCTAGCCGGCCGGCGCGGCGCGGCCGATGCGGGTGCGGGCGCCGCGGGTCA
>CAIMWH010000043.1 GCA_903845065.1 uncultured Rhodospirillales bacterium
GTCAAATGGGCGGCCGGCGAAGGCCATACCGTGTTCATGATCTCTTGGGTCAATCCCGACGAGCGTCTCGCGGCGAAAAGCTTCGAGGACTACATGTTCGAGGGACTGCTCGCGGCCCTCGACGCGATCGAGCGCGCGACCGGCGAGAAAGAGCTCAACATCATCGGCTATTGCCTCGGCGGCACGCTGCTGAGTTCGACGCTGGCCTGGATGGCGGCGAATGGCGACGAGCGGATCAAGACGGCGACGTTCTTCGTCACGCTGATGGATTTCCGCGAAAGCGGCGAGTTGAACGTGTTCATCGACGAAGAGCAGATCAAGATGCTCGAGGATAAGATGAACAAGCGCGGCTTCCTCGAAGGCAGCGAGATGGCCACCACGTTCAACATGCTGCGGGCGAATGACCTGATATGGTCCTTCGTGGTGAACAATTATCTGCTCGGCAATGACCCCTTCCCGTTCGACCTGCTGTACTGGAACAGCGATTCGACGCGGATGCCGGCGGCGATGCACAGCTTCTACCTGCGCAACATGTACCAGGAGAACAAGCTGGCGGTGCCCAATGGCATCACCCTGGCCGGCACGCCGATCGATCTCGGCCGCATCAAGATCCCGGCGTATTTCCTGTCGACGCGCGAGGATCACATTGCGCCGTGGCGGGCGACGTATCACGGTACCTCGTTGTTGAAGGGGAAGAACCGGTTTGTGCTGGCGGCCTCGGGGCATATCGCGGGGGTGGTGAATTCGCCCGATGGCGGCAAGTACAGCCACTGGATCAACGAGGAACTGCCGGCGGACCCCGAGGAATGGTTCAAGGGCGCGACCGAAATGGCCGGTTCGTGGTGGCCGGATTGGCACCGCTGGGTCAGCGCGTCCGACAAGCGGCAGGTGAAGGCGCGCGTCCCCGGCGACGGCAAGCTGGCGGTGATCGAGGACGCGCCGGGGGCGTATGTGAAGGTTCTTCTTAACGCCTGAAGCATGATGACCGGAGGTGGAATCACCGTAGGTCTGAATCATGCGATCAAATGAAAAGCCTAGAGTGGGACGATCGCTTCTATCGGCGATCGTCCCACTCTAGGCCACGCTCCGGTTGTCCATCGGGCGTAGCCGGAGGCCTTTGCGGAGGTTCTTGAACGGCAGCACCGCCGGGTCCGCGACGACGGGGCCGGGGGCGGCGGCGACGATGACGGTCTCGGCGATGGGGCCGTAGTCGGCGCGGAAGTGGACCGAGGATTTCAGCACGATGATCCGGCAGTCCGCCGGCTCGATGCCGACATGGCGCAGCAGGGACTGGTCGAGCGCCTGGATTTTGCGCGTGACCACGATGACGCGGATGCCGGGGGCGACCTCGATGAGGGCGCTGGGGCCGAGGGCGGCGGGGTTGCCTTTCGCCATCGGGCCGGTGCCGGTGAAGTTGCCGTCGGTCAGCAGCAGGATATGGGCGTTGACGGCGAGCGGCGCGTTGTCGGATTTGCCGCCGAGTTGCAGGGCGATGGTGGCGCCGGTGCCGGCGGCATGCAGGGCGGCGGCACTTTCCGCGTCATTGATCAGGGCGAGAACCGAGCCGGTGGCTTTTTGGCGGATGAGTTCGGCGAGCAGGCCGGTGGTGTCGCCGTGGCCGCCGCCGCCGGGGTTGTCCTGGGTGTCGGCGATGACGACGGGGCGGGTGGCGCCGGTGGAGGCTTTGATCGCCGCGGCGACGGCTTCCTCGGCGGGCAGGACATCGAGGCGGAATTGGGCTTCGCGGCTGTTGATGGTGGCGAGGAAATTGTCGGCGGCTTGGTCGGCTTCGGGCTGGGTGGTGGCGTAGGCGGCGAGGGCGGCGCCGCAATCGGCGAAGTCGGCGTAGGGGAAGCCGAAGCAGAAGGCGAGTTCGGCCAGGGATTGCGCCTGGGCGGCGCGTTCGGTCATCACGGCGGCCATCGGGTCGACCAGGGTGCACTGGGTGGTCAAGGGCAGGAAGAAATCGACCTGGCGGAAGGCGCGGGCCAAGGGTGTGCCGCGGCGGATGCGTTCGAGCAGCAGGCGCATGGCCTGGGCGCCGGCTTCGCGCATGTCGATGTGGGGGTAGGTTCGGTAGGGCACGAGGGCGTCGACCTGGTCGACCATGGCGGCGGTGAGGTTGCAGTGCGGGTCGAGGCTGATGGTGAGCGGGGTGGTGCCAGCGATGGCGCGGACGCGGCGGAGGAGTTCGCCCTCCATATCGGGGAAGCTGTCGCTGACGGCGGCGCCGTGGAGATCGAGGTAGATGCCGTCGAGCGGGGCGATGTCGAGCGCTTCGGAGAGGGCGCTGCAAATCATTGCGGCGATGCGTTCGAAGGCTTCGTCCTGGACCGGGCCGGCGGGGTTGGCGAAACCCCAGGCGAGGGGGACCAGGGTGGCGCCGGCGGCTTCGGCGACGGGGATGGCGCCGGCGCTGGCGACCGAGGTGGGGCGGACGGCCGGGATCATGCCGGGGCCGCCGACCAGCGGGGGGAAACCGCCGGGGTGGAGGAAATCGACGTATTTCGTGGGGCGGGGGGCGAAGGAGTGGCTTTCGTGGAGGAAGCCGCCGATGGCGATACGCAGGGTCATGGTTTGTCTCAGCCGAGGCGGCAGGTGTGGAACTTGCCGCCTTTCATGATGGCGGCCATGTGGGCGCCCTGGTCCTGGAAGACGGCGAGGTCATCCAGCGGGTTGCTGTCGAGGACCAGGAGGTCGGCGAAGGCGCCGGGTTTGAGGGTGCCGAGCTTGCCCTCGGTGCGGGTGACCTGGGCGCCGATGGTGGTGGCGGAGCGGATGATGTCGAGGTTGGAGAGGACTTCGCGGCGGAGCAGGAATTCGCGGCTCTGGTCGACCTGGAGTTGTCCGAGCAGGTCACTGCCGTAGGCGACGGGGACGCCGGCCTGGTGGCAGATTTCGAGGGAGCGCAGGGCGCCGTCGATCACCAGGTCGTTTTTTTCCAGCATGTCGGCGTTCATGCCGAATTCGGCGGCGCGTTCCTTCATGGCGTAGTAGGCGACGAGGTTGGCGATGAGGAACATGCCTTTTTCGGCCATGAGTTTGGCGGAGGCGGCATCGATGAGGTTGCCGTGTTCGATGGTGCGGACGCCGGCATGGGCGGCGCGGGTGATGGCTTTGGGGGTGTAGGCGTGGGCGCAGACGTAGCGGCCGAAGGCGTGTGCTTCCTCGACGGCGGCGGCGATTTCGGCGTCGGAGAATTGTAGGGAATCGAGCGGGTCGTACGGGGAGGCGACGCCGCCGGACATCATGATTTTCACCTGGTCGGCGCCCTGGCGCATTTGTTCGCGGGCGGCCTTGCGGACTTCGCGCTCGCCGTCCGACACGTTCATGGAGAAGGCCATGGCGTTGCAGCAGTGGCACTTGGCGCCGAAAATATCGGTGCGGCGGCGGGGGTCGGAGTGGCCGCCGGTGGGGCCGATGGCCTGGCCGGCGATGAACAGTCTCGGGCCGGGGATGGAGCCTTCGTCGACGGCCTGCTTCAGGCCCCAGTCGGCGCCGCCGGTGTCCCGCACGGTGGTGAAGCCGCGATCGATCATGCCGCGCATGTTTTTCGCGGCGCGCGCGGTACCGAGCGTGAGGGGGACCGATTCGAGGGAGCGGATGTTGACCTCGGACAGCATGACGTGGACGTGGCTGTCGATGAGGCCGGGCATGACGACGCGGCCGCCGCAATCGACCACGTCGGCGCTGCCGGGGGCGAGGGATTTGCCGACTTCGACGATTTTGTCGGCCTCGACGCGGAGTTCCAGGCCGGGCTGGAGGACGCCCACTTCGGGTTCGAGAAGAGAGAGATTGCGGAAGAGGTAACCCATGGGCTTGGTCTCCTTGACTTGGGGGAGAGCCTAGCGCGGGGGAGGAGTGGGGGGAAGGAAGGGCTGCTTTTTTGGAAAAAAGCAGGAAAAAACTTTTGTCCGTGCCTGTGGGGTGGGCTACGTGCTTTATTGGTTTGATATCGCAATATTTATGGCGTGAGTCGGCCCCGAAGGGATTCAGGCTTCGCGGAGGGAATGAGTGGCGGTGGGGTGGGGCCGAGGCTTCGGGCGTTTCGTGCGGGGGACGGCCATGGCTTGGCTCGGCGCCTCGGGCGCTTCGGGCTCTGGGAGAGCGAGGCCGAGCATGCGGCAGAGTGGGCGCAGGCTGCGCAGGGCTTTGGGGGCGGCGGCGAGGAGGGCCTTGGTGGCGGGGTCCGCGAGGAGGGTTTCGAGCTGGCCGGCGAGGGCGGCGGCTTCGGAACCAAGGGCGCGGATGAGCCAGGCGTGGCCGGTGGGAAGACGGTCGCGTGGTGCGGATGGGTGGGTGGGGCGGCCGCGGCGGAGGTCTCGGCGCGGGAGGCGGCCGGCGGCGAGGTGGGCGATCAGTCGGGTGAGGCGGCTGCGGGCACGCATGATGCGCTGCCAGAGCGGGACGGTGATCGGGCCGAGGGTGCGGAAGCGGGCGGCGGTGAGATGGGCGAGCGCGGAGAGGATCAGCCCGAGGCCGTGCAGGAAGGCGTTGGCCGGGGCGGACGCTGCGTTCATGAATTGTTCTTGCCTTGGACGCATGGTTCGGTGCAAGGGAATTCGTGTGGAGCACGGGAGATGGGCGGCGGGTATGTCCTGGTTGAACTAGGTGAGCAGCGCCGCGGTGCGGCCGCGCAGCAGGGCCTCGGCCTCGCCGGCGACGCGGGCGACGATGTCGGCCGCGGGCGCGACATCGTGCATGAGGCCGATGGCCTCGCCGGTGAATACGCCGCTCTCGTCGGTGCGGCCGTCGGCCACGGCGGCGAGATAGTCCGGGCGGGCGGCGGCTGCCACGGCGCGGTGCTCCGCCTCCCGGCTGTGCCAGCGCTCGACGAACGCGGTGCGCAGGACGCGCCCGGTGAATTCCTCCGGCCAGTCATAGCCGCGGGCGATGTCGGCGGCTTTCTGGCGGATGGTGCCGTCACCGTTGGCGGCGAGCACGGCGCGCTGGTGGTTGGGGTGGACTGATGCTTCCGGGCTTGCCCAGAGCCGGGAGCCCAGCATCACCCCGTCGGCCCCCAGCATCAGGCTGGCGGCCAGTCCGCGCCCGTCGGCGATGCCACCGGCGGCGACCAGCAGGGTGGTGGGGGATTCGCGGGCCAGCAGGTCGGCCACCTCGGGCACGAGGGTCAATGTCGCGCGGGTGGCGCCATGCCCGCCCGCTTCGGTGCCTTGGGCGACGATGATATCGGCCCCGCATGCCAGGGCCGCCCGGGTGTGGGCGATGGTTTGCACCTGGCAGATCAGGCGGCTGCCGGCGGCCTTGATGGCGGGAGCGAAGGGGGCCGGATCACCGAAGGACAGCATCAGTACGGCCGGGGCATGGGCGAGCACGCGGGCCAGCAGGTCCGGCTGTTTGGCGAGCGACCAGGTGATGAAGCCGCAGCCGACGCGGGCGTTTCCGGCGGCGGCGAATTCCCGATCGAGCCAGCCGGCATCGCCGTAGCCACCGCCGATGATGCCGAGGCCGCCGGCCGCGGTGACCGCGGCGGCGAGTTTGCCGCCGGCGACGAAGCCCATGGGGGCCGAGAGGATCGGCACCTTGATGCCGAGTGCTTCGGTCAGGCGGGTGCGGATCGCCATGGCTGTGCTCCGTGTTGTGGCGGGCATCGA
>CAIMWH010000044.1 GCA_903845065.1 uncultured Rhodospirillales bacterium
AGGGAATCGAACCCTCGTATGCAGCTTGGGAAGCTGCCGTTCTACCATTGAACTACACCCGCACCGCGATCGTCTTCGATCGCGTCTAGCCAACGCACGATGCGATCGCCTCTTACAGCCCCACCGTGCGCATCGGTGTTATACGCACGCCCGATTGACGGCGCAATCCGGCCCTCCTACTTTCCGCCTCCTCGCCGCCGGCACTTCCCGGAGCGGGCCTCGTGATTTGTCCGACCGGATTGCGGCGAGGTGAAACAAGCGCGCTAAAGAGGTCAGCTGCACGTCCGGAGGTCCGTACGCGCGGCGGCATCCAGGTCGGCCCAACTGGCGAAGGGCCAATCCGCATGACGACTTTCGATCCCCGCTATCGCACCGCCACGCTGCTCGTTCAGGGCGGTGTCGAGCGTTCGCACCACGGCGAAACCGCCGAGGCGCTCTATCTCACCTCCGGCTTCGTCTATGACAGCGCCGAGCAGGCCGAGGCGACGTTCAAGAACGAAGTCCAGCATTTCCAGTATTCCCGCTTCGGCAACCCCACCGTCTCGATGCTCGAGGCGCGGCTGGCGATGATCGAGGGGGCCGAGGCGTGTCGAGCCACGGCCACCGGCATGGCAGCCGTGCACGCGGCGATGCTGAGCCATCTGAAAACCGGGGACCGGGTGGTGGCCTCCCGCGCGCTGTTCGGCTCCTGCCACTGGATCGTCTCCACGCTGCTGCCGCGCTACGGCGTGAAGACCGAGTTCGTCGATGGCGGCGATCTTGCCCAGTGGCGCGCCGCGTTGGCCACCCCGGCCGACATGGTGCTGCTCGAAACCCCGTCCAACCCGATGCTCGATATCGTCGATCTCAAGGCGGTGGCGGACATCGCCCATGCCGCCGGGGCCATCGTGGTAGTGGACAACGTGTTCGCCACGCCGCTGCTGCAGAAGCCGTTCGAACTGGGCGCCGACGTGGTGGTGTATTCCTGCACCAAGCACATCGACGGCCAGGGCCGCGTACTGGGCGGTGCCGTGCTGGGGCGGCAGAAGTGGGTGGATGAGGTGTTGCAGCCGTTCATCCGCAACACCGGCCCGTCGATTTCTGCCTTCAACGCCTGGCTGCTGCTGAAGGGCATCGAGACCCTGGCGCTGCGGGTGGATGCCGGATGCCGCGCCGCCGCCGCCGTGGCGGACTTCCTGGCCGAGCAGAAAGGCATATCGCGCGTGTGGTACCCCACCCGCGCCGATCATCCGCAGCAGGCCCTGGCGATGGCGCAGATGAGCGCCGGCGGCACCATGGTCACCTTCGAGGTGAAGGGCGGCAAGGAGGGCGCGTTCAAGGTGATGAACGCCTTCCGGCTCATCAAGGTGTCCAACAACTTGGGCGATTCCAAGTCTCTCGCCACCCATCCCGCCACCACCACGCATATGCGGATCGGGGCGGAAGAGCGTGCGAAACTGGGCATCACCGACGGGGTGATCCGGCTTTCGGTGGGTCTGGAGGATGTCCGCGACATCCAGGATGACCTGGCCGCCGGGCTCGCATTGCTGGCGTGACTGGACTTTCGGCCCTTCCTCGCGTTCATTGGGGGCGAGGAAGGGCCGGATGACCAACGATTTTACCGCGACGAGCAATGATGTGCGGGTTACCGCGCGGGCCTTTTTCCTGCCGGATCGCTCGAAGCCGGAGGAAAGCCAGTTTTTCTGGGCCTATCGCATCCGGGTGGAGAACCTCGGCGCGGCGGCGGTGCAGTTGCTGAAGCGCACCTGGCTCATCACCGATGCCATCGGCCACACCCAGCGCGTGCATGGCGATGGGGTGATCGGGCAGACCCCGGTGATCGCGCCGGGCGAAAGCTTCGAATACACCTCCGGCACCCCGCTCTCCACCGGCTCCGGCTTCATGCGCGGCCTGTTCCACATGGTGGACCCGACAGACGGGCGGGCGTTCGATGTCACCGTGCCGCCGTTCAGCCTGGACAGCCCGCACCAGTCGGGCCGCGTGCACTAAACCTTGTGCGTTGGCGGCATGGGGCCATATGCGCCCTGCCGCAGCCGGAATGTCGCGGTTCGCTTGTTGAGGAAGTCAGCATGAACGTCGCTACCCCGAAGTCTCGCCTCACCAAGGCCACCACCGTCGCCGAAACCGGCCGTCCCTCCCGTGCGGAGGCGGAGGCCGCGGTGCGCACACTGATCCGCTGGGCCGGCGACAACCCCGATCGCGAAGGCCTGGTGGGCACACCCGATCGTGTCGTGCGATCCTACGAGGAATTTTTCGCCGGCTACGAGGTGGACCCGGTAGGTCTGCTGGAACGCACGTTCGAGGAAACCGACGGCTACGACGAGATCGTGCTGCTGCGCGATATCCGCCTGGAGAGCTATTGCGAGCACCACATCGTGCCGATCATCGGCCGCGCCCACGTGGCCTACCTGCCGCATCGCCGGGTGGTGGGCATCTCCAAGCTGGCCCGTGTGGTGGAAGCCTACGCCAAGCGGATGCAGATCCAGGAGAAGATGACGGCGCAAATCGCCAACACCATCAATGACGTGCTGCAACCGCGCGGCGTGGCGGTGGTGATCGAAGCGCAGCACCAGTGCATGACCACGCGCGGCATCCACAAGCCCGGCGTGTCGATGGTGACGAGCCGGATGCTGGGCGTGTTCCGCGACGATCCGATGACGCGGCGGGAGCTGCTGGCGATGATCGGGCGGGCCTCGGCGCCAATCGGCGAATAGAATCAGCGTTCTCGACAACGGCCAGCGGTCATCCGGCTGGCCGTGAGGGCTGGCTGCGGTCATCATGACAAAATGATGACACTCTCCCCTTTCGTGCTCGCCATCGTGCTGGGCAGCGCTGTCCTGCACGCCGGCTGGAACGTCGCGGTGCGCGCGCAGCATGACCGACGGCGGGAGACGGCGCTGGTGGTGGTGGGCGCGGCCACGCTCTGCGTGCTGATACTTCCGTTCCTGCCGGCGCCCGCGAGGGCGTCATGGCCATACCTGGCGGCGTCCGGCGTGCTGCATGTTGCCTATTTCATCCTCATCGCCGAAGCCTACAGCCGAGGCGGCGTGTCGCTCGCCTATCCCCTGATGCGCGGGACGGCGCCGGTGTTGACGGCGGTGGTGGCCTCCGCGGTGATCGGCGAGGCACTCTCGGTATGGGGCTGGCTCGGTATCGCCGGGATTTCCACCGGCGTGGTGCTGATGGCCAAGCGCACCGGCGATCCGGCGGAGGCCCGCGCCATTCCATTCGCCCTGGGCAACGCGGTGGTGATCGCCGCCTACACCCTGAATGACGCGCTGGGGGCGCGGGCCTCGGGCTCGCCGGTGGCCTACACATTGTGGGTGGAGCCGCTGTCGCTGGTGCCCTCGCTGTTCTGGCTGCTGCGCGGCCAGGTGGTCCGGCTGCCCAACCTGCGCGAGATGCTGCGCGGCCTCGGCGGCGGCGGGAGTTCCATGGGCGCTTACGCCATCGCGCTGTGGGCGATGACAGTGGCGCCGATCGCCCCGGTGGCGGCCCTGCGCGAAACCTCGATGCTGTTCGCGGTGGCGCTGGCGTGGGTTTTCCTCGGCGAACGCCCGGGCCCGCGCGGCTGGGCGGCGGCGGGGGTGATCGCGCTGGGGGCGGCGGTGATGCGGTTCGGATAATTTTTCCGCCCCGCCGCGAATAAAGCGCAGCCCACCCTGGTCTTGCCTGGTGTCACCTTCACAAGGAACACCGACATGACCGAGCATCTGGATCGCCGTCACGCCCTGTCCTGCATGGCCTGGGCTGGGGGCGGATTGTTGTGGACCGTCGTGGGCGGCGTGCCCCGCGCCGGGCTGATCGGCAGCGCACAGGCCGCCGGCACCGGGTTCAGCTTCGCCCAGGTCAGCGACAGCCATATCGGCTTCGCGAAAGAAGCCAACATGGACACCAAGGGCACCCTCGAATCGGGCATGGCCCTGGTGAAGGCGCGGAAGCCGGCCTTCGTGCTGCACACCGGCGATGTGTCCCACCTCTCCAAGCCCGCCGAATTCGATGCCGCCGCGGCCATCCTCGGCGCCAGTGGCTTCGACACCCACTACGTGCCCGGCGAGCATGACGTGCTGGACGAAAAGGGCACCGCCCCGTTCATCGAGCGCTTCCAGAAGCGCCAGACCCAGGGCACCCCCGGCGGCGCCTACTACAGCTTCGATGCCAACGGGGTGCATTTCGTCGGCCTGAACAATGTGGTGAACCTCAAGGCCGGCGGCCTGGGCAATCTCGGCGCCGCGCAGATCGCCTGGCTGGAGAAGGACCTCGCCGGCCGCACCGCCTCCACGCCGATCGTGGTGTTCGCCCACATCCCGCTGTGGACGGTCTACGAGGCCTGGGGCTGGGGCACCGATGACAGCTCCAAGGCACTCGCACTGCTGGCGCGGTTCGGCTCGGTGACGGTGCTGAACGGGCATATCCACCAGGTGCTGCAGAAGGTGGAGGGCAACGTCGCGTTCCACTCGGCCCGCTCCACCGCGTTTCCGCAGCCGGCGCCCGGCTCGGCACCCAGCCCGGGGCCGATGAAGGTGGATGCCGGCAAGCTGCGCTCGGTGCTGGGGGTGGCGAGCGTCACGGTGGTGCCGGGCCAGGGTCCGCTCGCCATCGTCGACACGCCGCTGGGAGCGTGAGCGGGATGTTGCGCCGGGCTCTTCTCGCCGCCCCGCTCGCCTTGGCCGTCCGCCCCGCGCGGGCGGCCGAGGCCTCGGTGACGATCGACAACTTCGTCTTCACCCCGCCGGTCCTGACCGTTGCAGCCGGCACCAAGGTGACATGGACCAACCGCGACGACATCCCGCACAGCGTGGTGAGCGCCGCGCAGCCGCCCCTGTTCAAGGCGCACGTGATGGATACCGACGAGACGTTCGAGCGGGTGTTCGACACCAAGGGCACCTTCCCGTATTTCTGCGGCCTGCATCCCCACATGCAAGGCACCGTCATCGTCACATGAACGCCGCCTTCGCCGCCGCCGCCCTGCCGCATCTCGATGCGGCCTACACCCTCGCGCGCTGGCTGGTGCGCGAGCCGGCGGCGGCGGAGGACGTGGTGCAGGAGGCGATGGTGCGCGCGCTGACCTATTTCGCCTCCTACCGCGGCGACAACCCGCGCGCCTGGCTGCTGCGGATCGTCCGCAACACCGCCTATGACCGGATGGGCGCCGAGCGCCGGCGCGGCGAGCAACCGCTCGATGACGCCGAAGCCTTCGCCGATCCATCGCCCGATCCCGAAGCCGCGTTGCAGGGCCGCGAGCAGCGTGACGGCCTGGCCGCGGCCCTCGCGGCCCTGCCGGCGGAACTGCGCGAATGCGTGGTGCTGCGCGAGATCGAGGAACTCTCGTATCGCGATATCGCGCGGATCACCGATGTGCCGGTGGGCACCGTGATGTCGCGGCTGTTTCGCGCGCGCCAGATGCTGCTGCGCGTCGGACGGGCCGAGGAAGCCGTGAAGGAACCGAGGACATGACCGGCACCACCCCCAACCCGGTGGCCTGCGATGACATGAAGCTGCTGGTCCAGGCCGATCTCGACGGCGAACTCGATGCCGCCGCCTCCGCCGTGCTGGCCGGCCATCTGCGGGATTGCCCGGGCTGCGCCGCACTGGCCGCCGAACTCGGCGGATTGGCCCATGCGCTGCACCATACCCTGCGCACCGAGGCGGCCCCCGCGCGCCTACGCGCCGCCCTCGAAGCCCAACTCATGCCGCCCCCCGCCCCGGCGCGGCGCCGCTGGCGCTTCCGCTGGCCGGTGCTCTCCTTCGGCGCCGGGGCCGCGGTGGCCGCCGCACTCGTCCTCATGGTGGCGCTGCCCCAGGGCGACAACCTCGATGGCGCGCTGCTGTCCGGCCATATCCGCGCGATGCAGCCGGGGCACCTGATCGACGTGCCATCCTCGGACCGCCACACCGTGAAACCGTGGTTCGAAGGCAAGCTCGATTTCGCCCCCCCGGTGCCGGACCTCACGGCCGACGGCTTCGTGCTGATCGGCGGGCGCCTCGATGTGATCGAGGGTCGCAGCGTCGCCGTTCTGGTCTACCGGCACGACAAGCACCCCATCAACCTGTTCATCTGGCCCGAACCAGGCACCGCCACCGGCGAAACCCGCCGCGATGGCTACGTGCTGCGCCACTGGCACCAGGGCGGCCTGGCGCTGCATGCGGTGTCCGACCTCGATGCCGCCGAACTCGCGGTGTTCGTGCGCGCCTGGCAGGGCCAGCAGTAGGCATCGCCAAAACGTCATCCGCCGGTCACCAAACCGTCGCGAACGGTTTGGTATCCAGGGAGCATCGCTGGTGGCCAGGACTCTGTCGCGCCGCCTGCCCCGGAGGGACCGACATGAGCATCATCACGCCGCGCGGCATCGAGCGGGAAGGCCTGCGGTCCGGCGCGCTGACGGTTCGGGTGGCACAAAGCGGCGCGGAAATCGATGCGGCCCAGGCGCTGCGCTATGCCGTGTTCTACGACGAAATGGGCGCCCGCGCGGATGCCCCCACCCGCGCGCGCCGCCGCGACCATGATGCGTTCGACTCCGTGGCCACCCACCTCATCGTGGTCGACGAAGCCGCCGCCGACATGCCCCATGGTATCGTCGCCACCTACCGCCTGATCGACAGCGACGCCGCGGCCCGCGCCGGCAGCTTCTACTCGGGCAGCGAATTCGACCTCGCCCCCCTCCTCGGCGGCGGCAACCGCCTGCTCGAACTCGGCCGCTCCTGCGTGCACGCGCGCTACCGCTCCGGCACGGTGATGAACCTGCTGTGGCGCGGCATCGCCGAATACGTCGACCGCCACGGGATCGACGTGATGTTCGGCTGCGCCAGCCTGCCCGGCACCGATCCGGACGGCATCGCCGACCAACTCGCCTACCTCAGCCACACCCACCTGGCCCCAGAGCCCCTGCGCCCGCGCGCCCTGCCCGAACGTTTCGTCGAAATGCGCCGCAAAGACGCCCTCGCCGTCGACCCGCGCCAGGCCTTCCTCGGCCTGCCCCCCCTCATCAAAGGCTACCTCCGCCTCGGCGGCTGGGTGGGCGACGGCGCCGTGATCGACGCCCAATTCAACACCATCGATGTCGCCATCGTCCTGCGCACCGAACAAGTCACCGCCCGCTACCTCCGCCACTATCGCCGCGACGCCGCGTAGCGGCACGCGCCCGCTCGAGGCGGCCAGGAAGCAAGGCGGGGGCTCTGCCCCTCGACCCCGCAATCGGGTGACCCCCTTGACCCCATCCGCTTAAGTAAGAGGCTCTGAGAGCGAGTGAGGGGGCAGCGCCCCCCGCCTTGCTACCTTGGCCGCCTCAGGCGCGTGTGCGCTGCGACTCGGTGCGGAGTTGGCCGCAGGCGGCGAGGATGTCTCGGCCGCGGGGGGCTCGTACTGGGGAGGAGAATCCGGCGTCCATCACGATATTGGAGAATTTGTTAATGGCGGCGCTGGTGCTGGTTTCGTAGGGGCTGCCGGGCCATGGATTGAACGGGATGAGGTTCACTTTGGCCGGCAATCCGGTGATAAGGCGCACGAGTTCGCGGGCATCTTCAGGGGTGTCGTTGATGCCTTTGAGCATGATGTATTCGAACGTGATGCGGCGGGCGTTGCTGGCGGCGGGGTAGCGCCGGCAGGCGGCCATGAGGTCCTTGATGGGGTATTTGCGGTTGAGCGGCACGATTTCATCGCGCAGGTCATCGCGCACCGCGTGGAGGGATACGGCGAGGTTGACCCCGAGTTCCTCCCCGGCCCGATCCATCATCGGCACCACGCCGGAGGTGGAGAGTGTGATGCGCCGGCGCGAGATGCCGATGCCTTCGCCGTCCATGACGATACGCATCGCCTTGGCGACGTTCTCGTAGTTGTAGAGCGGTTCGCCCATGCCCATCAGCACGATGTTGGAGAGCAGCCGAGGCGATTCGCCGCGCGGGCTGGGCCATTCGCCGTAGGAATCCCGCGCGCCCATGAACTGGCCGACGATTTCGGCGGCGCCGAGGTTGCGCACCAGGGTTTGCGTGCCGGTGTGGCAGAAGCGGCAGGACAGGGTGCAGCCTACCTGGGAGGAAATGCAGACGGCGCCGCGGTCTTCCTCGGGGATATAGACGGTTTCGGCTTCCTGGCCGTCGCGGAAGCGGAAGAGGAATTTGCGGGTGTTGTCGGTGCTGGTCTGCACCACGGCGGCCTCGGGCCGGCCGATGACGAAGTGTTCCGCCAGCTTGGCCTGGGTGGGCTTGGCGATGGTGGACATCTTGGTGAAGTCCGTCGCGCCCTGGTGGTAGATCCAGTGCCACACCTGCTTGGCGCGGAAGGCGGCCTCTCCCACATCGGCCAGTACAGCGGCGAGTTCATCCCGCGAGAGGCCCACAAGCTCCCGCCTGCCATCGGCGAGCACGGCCGGCGGCGGGGCGAAGCGGGCGGTCTTGGCCAGGATGCGGGTGCGCTCGGCCTCGGTGAGGTCGGCCACCACCGCGCGGTCGATGGCGTTCACTTGGGGGGGCACGCCTTGTTGATGGCCTCGTACGCCTGGCCGAAGCCCTTGAGGCCAAAGGTATCGGTCAGCGTCTTCTTCTGCGGATGCGGCGCGTGAACGGTGACCATCTTGGCGGTTTGCAGTTCGGCGATCACGGCGTGGCCGTCGCGGGCAAAGCCGGAGCGCTTGGCGGTATAGAATTCGAACTTGGCCTTATCCACCAGCACCTCGACGGCGGCATTGGTGGCGAAATCGAACCCGGCCGACAGCGCCACCGCGTCGCGCAGGCTCACCCGCTGGGTGACCGTCAGCACGGCCTCACCGCGCCCGGGCACCTTGGGGGTGGAGCTGCGCGCCTTGGTGAAGGCGTAGCACACCTTCTGCCCCCCCTCATCGTAGGTGGCGGCCTGCCATTCCCCGAAGGCACCGATGGCCTTGGGGGCCGGCGTGGCCGCCGCGGCGGATGCCACGGCCGGCTTGGGCGCGGGCTTGCCGGCCTGTGCCATGGCGGCGACGGGGAGGAGAAGGGCGAGAAGCGAAAGGGGGACTGCGCGCATACGCACAGACATACGGATGCCGGGGCGGCCAAACAAGCGCGACCTGCTCATGCCTTGTCTACGCGCATCCGCTCCAGGTTGGCGCGCAGCGCGCCGAGGGTGGCTTCAAGGCGGGAAATATCAGCAGGCGTGATGCCGGCCTGGGCGTCGGCGAGGAATTGTTCGCGGATATCCGCGATATGACGCGCTTTTTCGAGCCCCTGCGCGGTGAGTGCCACCAGGCTCTGCCGCTGGTCCGCCGGGTCGGTCTGGCGGGTCACGTCCCCGGTCTCCTCGAAGGTGTGCAGGATACGGGAGACCGCGGCGGGATCGATCAGCGTGTGCCACGTCAGCGCGCGCTGCGGCATTTCGCCCTGGCGGCGCAGCACGTCCAGCACGCGCCAGCGGGCGAGGTGCACCCCGGTCTTGTGCTCGAACGTCGAGAGGGCCGCGGCGTATGTACGCACCAGGGCCGGCAGGAAGCCGGTCGCGTCGGGGATGGCCTCACGCGGGCGTGCTCGGTTTGGCATGCGCTTAACTTCGGTGTGCGCGGCCGGGGTTCAAGGGCCCGCTCACGAGATAATGAGGTGCCGAAGGCATTGAATACGCTTGCAAATTTTGTCGCCTACGATGCATTGCAATATCGACCTAATATTCCGGGCCGCCCTTGAAGAACCGCGCCCCGTGCCGTAGGTTCCTGGACGACACGGTTTCTGTGCCGTATCCAGCGCTGGGGGCCGGTTTTGCTGCTGGGTTATCGAATTGCCGTGGTGCTGCCCGCCTACAACGCGGCGCTGACACTGCGAAAGACCTACGAGGAAATCCCGCACGACATCGTCGATGACGTGATCCTCACTGACGACCACAGCCCGGACGATACCGTGGCGGTGGCGCGGGAATTGAACATCCACACCCTGCGGCATGACCGCAACCGCGGCTACGGCGGCAACCAAAAAACCTGCTACGCCGCTGCGCTCGAACGGGGCGCCGATATCGTGGTGATGCTCCACCCGGACTATCAGTACACCCCGCGCCTGGTCACTGCGATGGCCTCGATGATCGCGTCCGACCAGTATGACGTGGTGCTGGGCTCGCGCATCCTGGGGCGCGGCGCGTTGGCCGGCGGCATGCCGCTCTACAAGTATTTCTTCAACCGGGTGTTGACCCTGGTAGAGAATATCCTGATCAGCCAGAAGCTGTCCGAATACCACACCGGGTATCGTGCCTGGAGCCGCCAGGTGCTGGAGCGGCTGCCGCTGGAGGAATGCTCGGACGATTTCGTGTTCGACAACCAGATGCTGGCCCAGGCCACCTATGCCGGCTTCCGCATCGGCGAAATATCCTGCCCGACCAAGTATTTCGCCGAGGCATCCTCGATCAACTTCCGCCGCAGCGTGGTCTACGGGCTGGGCGTGCTGCGCACCGCGATGCAGTTCCGGCTGCACCGCTGGGGCCTGCTGCGCAGCGCCATCTTCGCGCCGCTGGATACGCCGGGGTGAGTGCCGATACGCGGCGGCGGGCCATCCTGCTGGTGGCGATGGTAGTGATGGCCGCGTGCCTGGTGCTCGGTCTGCTCCGGCCCGATGTGGCGGCGGGTGGCGCGCAACGCCTTATCGAGACCGCGCGCGATACCGGTGGCATGGGCTGGCTGGTGCTGGTGGGATTGCAGTTGCTGGTGGCCGCGAGCGGGGTACTGCCGGCCTCCCTGCTCGGCGTCGCCGCCGGAGCAACCTACGGCCTCGGCGTCGGCTTCGCCCTGGCGGCGGTCGGCACGCTGGGCGGCGCGATGGTGGCCTTCGCGCTGAGCCGCTCGCTGTTCCGCGAGATGATTGCCCGCCAACTGGCCCGTCGGCCCGGCATGGCGCGGTTTGACGCGCTGCTGGCACGGGACGGCTGGCGCATCGTGTGCCTGCTCCGCCTGTCCCCCATCATGCCGTTCGCCGCCACCAGCTACGCCCTCGGCATGTCCGCCATCGGGTGGCGCGCCTACACCATTGGCACCCTGGCCTCATTGCCGGCGCTGTTCGGCTACGTGTTCGTCGGCCGTTTCGCCGAAGCCGGCCTCGATGCCTGGAGCGGCCGCGCCGGAGCCCTACGCTGGGGCCTGCTGGCGGCCGGGGCGGTGGCGACGGTGCTGCTCACGCTGCTCGTCGGCCATCTCGCCCGCAACGCCGTTACCGCCAAAGGCGGCTAGGTTTCGTCCAGCCACTCCGGCCGGTTGTTGCGAAACACCGGGTGACCGTGGCCGGACGCTTTCTCCGCCGTCCCGCCGCCCCCGCTCATCACCGGCCGATCAGCGAATCGGCCGTGTTGCAGCAGCCGGTCGTACAGCACCAGCGCGCCGGCCACCGCGAGGTTGAGCGAGAAGCGCGTCGGGATGCGCACCACATGCTTGCACCGCGCCAGCATTGTCGGCGACAGGCTGGACCGCTCCGGCCCCAGGATGTAGGCCGCGTTCAACGGATGGCGAAAACTCGGCAGCAGCGCCGCGTCCTCGGTGATCTCGATTCCGACCAACGCGCAGCCCTTCGGCAGCAGCAGCGTCTCCACGCTGTCGAACCGCCACAGCGGCACGTGCTTGGAGGTATCGGAGGTATCCGCCGTCCGCGCCGCCCTTGCGTCAAACCCGGGCGCCACGGTGAAGCAGAACGCCGCCCCCATCGCATGGGCGGTGCGCAACAGCGCCCCCACATTGGCCGACTTCGACACCCCCTCCACGCCGATGCCGAAGTAGCCCCGGGTTTGCAGATCGCTCACCCCTTGGGGGTACCCGTCTCGCCCAGGTCCCACCACAGGCCGGTGAACGCGGTGATGCCCTCGCGTGCCGGGGCAATGAGGAAATGCTCGTTCGGCCCGTGCTGCTTGCAGCCGTTATAAGAGTGCGGCACCCACACCAGCGGCACATTGAGGAAATCGACGAACACATCGCCCGGCAACCCGCCGCCGCTGTTGGGGATCACCTGGACATGGCGGCCGAGGGATTTCTCCATCGAGGCCAGGGTAAAGCGCACCCAAGGATCATCCGGGCTGGTCCGGCTGGCCGGCATGCGGATGCCGGCGTTCTCGATTTTCACCTCGGGGAAGCCCTGCGCGTCGAGATGGGCGCGCAAGGCGGGAGCGAAGCGGTCGGTGTCGCTGTCCACGGTGTAGCGGATCTGGCAATGCGCGCGGGCATCGGGCGCCACCGCGTTCACCGGGTTTTCCGGCCGCCCGGACACCATGGCAAGCACGATGAAGCTGGCCCAGCCGAACACCTTTTCGGCGGCCGAGAACCCCGGCTCGCCCCAGTCAGGGTCGATTGTCGCGGACGCCTCGGACTGTAGCTCAAGCCCCGCGAGCGCGCCGCGCACCGCCGCCGGCATGCCGTTGCGCGGCAGCCAGTCGCGCACCAGGATCTTACCGTGCCGATCGGCGATGGCGGCGATCGCATGCGCCATCACGATCGCCGGATCGGTGGTCATGCCGCCCCAGTTGCCCGAATGCACCCCGCCCGGCCGCACATCCAGCACCAGGTCGAAGTGGAACGTCCCCCGCGTGCCGGTCGACAGCGTCGGGATATCCGCCGCCACACGCGGCCCGTCGGACGCAATGAGGGCATCGGCCTTCAACTCCCCGGCGTGTTCTGCGATGAACTCGCGCAGCCCGATGGAGCCGCGCTCCTCGGAGGTTTCCAGCACCAGCTTGACGTTGAAGCCCAACTTGCCACTGCGCGCCTCCAGCACATGCTCCAGCGCGGTGAGGTTGAGCGCATGCTGCCCCTTGTTGTCCGCCGTGCCGCGCCCGTACCAACGGTCCGGCTGCTCCACCAAGGTCCAGGGGGTAAGCCCCTCGTCCCACTGATCCTCCAGCCCGCGCACGGTATCGCCATGGCCATAGGTGAGAATGGTGGGGCGGGCGGGGTCCTCGATGCGTTCGGCGGTAAGGATGGGGCCGAAGCCGGCGCGCGGGTTGGCGTGCAGCTTCACCGCGAAGCCCATCCGTACCAGCCACGGGCGAATGCCGGCATCGAGATACTTGTGGACGTCGGCCTCATGCCCGGGGTCCTGCGAGGTGGACTGGATGGCAACCAGGTCGGTCAGCCGGTCGCGGAAGCGGCCGGTGTCAAAGAACGCCTGGGCGGCGGCGATAGCGGATTCGCGAGTGGACATTGGGGGTCTCCGATTTGTCCCCAAGCTGCCAGCGAAGGGCATCGCGGTCCAGATGGCGGCGGCGGCACGGGCGGCATAAGGTGCGGATATGAAACTGCTGAAGCCGCTGTCGCCGTGGATGGGAGACGATGACGGGAACATCCCCCCGACCTTCGATGCGGCGGCCGGGGATGGCACGACAGCGGTGCAACCCATCGGCACCGTGATCGCCACCGCCGCCGCCTCCCCCTTCGTCATCCACATCACCTTCGATAGCTCGGTCACCAGCGCCACCCCGGTCGCCTTCACCAACGCCGTGCTGGCGGCCGCGAGCTACCTCGAAAGCCGCTTCACCGACGCCATCACCCTCAACATCGTCGTCGGCTGGGGCCAGGTGAACGGCACCGCCCTGGGCAGCACCACGCTGGGCGCCAGCGAGGGCACCCTGCAGCGCGTGACCTATTCATCGCTGGTGGCGGCCGTCCGCGCCGATGCCACGTCGGCCACCGATACCTCCGTGGTGGCGTCCCTGCCCGCGACCACCCCGATCTCGCGCGCCATCTACTGGACCACCACCGGCGAGGCCAAGGCGCTTGGGCTGCTGACCGCCAACAACAATGCGGTGGACGGCTATATCGGCTTCTCCTCCACCCTGCCGTTCACCTATGACGACAGCGCCGGCGTGGCGAGCGGCACTTATGATTTCAACGGCACCGCCCTGCATGAGCTCACCGAGGTGATGGGCCGCATGCTGTTCACCGGCACCGCCACCAACGGCACCACCCGCAGCTACACCCTGTTCGACCTGCTGCACTACTCCGCCCCCGGCACCCGCGATTTGTCGGGCACCACCGCGGGCTACTTCTCCGTCAACGGCGGCAACACGAGCCTCGGCGCCTTCAACACCGATCCCTCCGGCGATGCGGGAGACTGGGCATCCTCGGTGAGGAATGACTCGTTCGATGCGTTTTCAAGCGGCGGCGTGGTCAACGCCGTCTCCGCCAATGACCTCGCCGCGCTCGATGCGATCGGCTGGAACGCCTGCTACCGGGCCGGCACACGCATCGCTACCGCATACGGCGAAACACCTGTGGAAGCGCTACGGGCCGGTGATCTGGTGCGCACCCATGCCGGCGCGCTACGCCCGGTTGCGTGGGTGGGGTGGCGCCGGGTCGATTGCCGGCGCCACCCGCGCCCCGAGTTGGTATGGCCGATCCGCATCGCGGCGGGGGCCTTCGGGGCGAGATTGCCGGCGCGGGATCTCTTCGTGTCGCCGGATCACGCAATATTCATCGCGGCCGATGGCGTGCTGATCCCGGCGCGATATCTGGTCAACGGCGCCACCATCACCGCAATGCCGGTGGCGTGGGTGGAGTACCACCACGTCGAACTGGCCACGCACGATATCCTGCTGGCGGAGGGGCTGCCTGCCGAGTCGTATCTCGACACCGCAACCGTGCCGCCTTCGCCAACGGTGGCCCCGCCGTGATGGCCCACCCCGATTTCGCGCTCAGGACCTGGGAAACCGGCGCCTGCGCCCCGCTCGTGACCACCGGCGCGCGGCTGGCAACGGCAAAGGCGCGGCTGCTGGCCCCGCTCCACCACACCCTCACCACCGAGCCCGACCTCCATTTGCGCGTAGACGGCCGGCGGATTGACGGCGAGCGGGACGGCGCCACCACCTATTTCCGCCTGTCCGGCGTGGCGCGTGACGTGCGCCTGATCTCCCGCGTGATGGTGCCCGCCCATGTGGTCGCGCACTCGGAGGATCACCGCCGCCTCGGCGTGGCGGTCCGCCGCCTGGTCATCGATGGGCGGGACATCAGCCCCGCCCACCCCTGCCACCGCGACGGCTGGCACGCCGCCGAGGAGGACTGGCGATGGACCGATGGCGCCGCGGCGATCCCCGCCGCCGGCGCCCTGCACGTCGATGTGACGACGGCGCCGGTCGGTCTCTACCGGCCGGGCGCGCCGCCTACGCCGCAGCGATATGCTGCGCGAGCTTGACGCCGACTTCCACCAGCTTCGCCACCAGCGCCTCGCCGGTCGCCGCCGAGCACAGGCCCGGATCGCCCGCCCACACACCATTCGGCGCGATTTCGTCGAGTTCCACCGGCACCGCGATTTCCGCGCCGGCGAAACGGATGGCACCGAAGTTGATCACCGGGCTGCCCATCACGGTGGGGGCGACGGGCTTCGGCGGCACCATGTCGTGGCGGATCCAGTCGGGGAACAGGTGCATCATCACGCTGGTCAGCGGGTCCGCACCATGCCCGGCGGACTTGCCGGCGGTTTCGGCGCCCAGGATGCCCGGCAGGTACGAATAGGCGACGCGCCAGAGGTAGAAGCTCGGGATCAGGATCTTGCTCTCGCGATAGATATCCTGCGTCACCTCATGCACCGCCTGCACATTGCCGCCATGGCCGTTGATCACGATGATCCGGGTCAGCCCATGGCGCAGCAGGCAGGACAGCATGTCCGACAGCACCGCCCGCAGGGTGGACTGCGAGAGCGCGATGCCCATCGGCATGGTGCCGAAGTAGTCCGCGCCGCCGAACGGCAGCACTGGCGCAACCACGGTCTCCACCCCAGCCGCGGTCGCGGCCTCGGCGATCCGCTCGGCCACCCGCTCGGCCGAGAGATAATCGCCCATCGGCGCATGGGGGCCCTGGTCCTCGTGGCTACCCAGCGGCAGCAGGATCACCGGCTGGCGGGCGGCCAGGGCGCGCGCCTCGCCACCCGTGATTTCGCCCATGCGGAATTTCGTCATCGCCATGCTCCAATGCGTGAGCGCCCATCCTTGCCATAGTCAGTGGCGCGGGCAAACCGGGACGGCATGTTTTGTCTGCAATCATGATTGACGCATGCGAAAAACGCAGCCTACCTTTGCGGCATAAGATAAAAACGTGCCGCCGAAACAGGCAGCGCGAGGGGAGGTTCGTGTATGGACGACGTCGCGCGTCTGTTGCAGCTCGTCGTCAACGGCGCAGCGTCAGGCTGTATCTACGGCCTGATCGCGTTCGGCTTCGTTCTGATTTACAAAGCCACCGAGATGGTGAATTTCGCCCAGGGCGAGATCATGATGCTGGGCGGGTTCGCCGCCTATACGTTCATCCACCAGTTCGGACTCAACTACTGGGTTGGCTTCGGACTGGCGATCGCGGCGACGGCGGCGTTCGGGTTTCTGCTGGATGCGGTGGTGTTGCGGCGCGTGATAGGGCAGCCGCAATTCGCGGTGGTGATGCTGACGCTGGGGCTCGCGTTCATCTTCCGCGCCATGGCGGGGCTGGCCTGGACTTACGACTCGGTGGGCTTCAACACGCCATTCACCAATAAGACGGTTCATGTCGCCGGGCTCGTGCTGGGTGAGGACAACGTGTCGATCATTGTCGGCACGCTGATCGGTTCGGTGTCCATTATTTCCGAAGCGATTCATTCGGGCATGGATTTACTTGCGGCGATCATCGCCATGTTCGCTGTCAAAAAATCGCATCTCCCGGCGGACGATGTCCATCCCTTTGGCCACGGCAAGGTTGAAAGTATTTCCGGTTTGATTGAAGCTGTTTTGATCTTTATTGCCTCCTTCTGGATTATATTTGAGGCGATCAATAAACTGACTTCCGCGCAGGAAGTGGAATCGCCCGGCTGGGGTGTCGCCGTGATGTTTTTATCCGCCGCCATTAATTATTTTGTATCCCGCAA
>CAIMWH010000045.1 GCA_903845065.1 uncultured Rhodospirillales bacterium
AACGATCTCGCTGTTACCAGTGCCCTTGAACTCCTCGAAGATCACGTCATCCATGCGCGAGCCGGTCTCGATCAGGGCCGTGGCGATGATGGTGAGGCTGCCGCCGTCCTCGATATTGCGCGCGGCGCCGAAGAAGCGCTTGGGGCGCTGGAGGGCGTTGGCGTCCACGCCGCCGGTGAGGACTTTGCCGGACGAGGGGACGACAGTGTTGTAGGCGCGGGCGAGGCGGGTGATGCTGTCAAGCAGGATCACCACGTCGCGCTTGTGTTCGACCAGGCGCTTGGCTTTTTCGAGCACCATTTCGGTGACCTGGACGTGGCGGGTGGCCGGTTCGTCGAAGGTGGAGGCGACGACTTCGCCTTTGACGGTGCGCGACATGTCGGTGACTTCCTCGGGGCGCTCATCGATGAGCAGGACCATGAGGAAGACTTCGGGGTGGTTGGTGCTGATGGCGGTGGCGATGTTTTGCAGCATCACCGTTTTGCCGGTGCGCGGCGGCGCCACGATGAGGGCGCGCTGGCCCATGCCGATGGGGGCGATGAGGTCAATGACGCGGGGCGTCATGTCCTTGCCGGGGCCTTTGGCGACGGACTGGAAGTTTTCCATTTCCATCTTGAGGCGGCGTTCGGGGTAGAGCGGCGTCAGGTTGTCAAAGTTGATGCGATGCTTCACCGCGTCGGGCGGTTCGAAGTTGATCGTGTTGACCTTGAACATGGCGAAGTAGCGTTCGCCGTCCTTGGGGGCGCGGATCTGGCCTTCCACGGTATCGCCGGTGCGAAGCGCGAAGCGGCGGACCTGGCTGGGCGAGATGTAGATGTCGTCAGGGCCAGGCAGATAGTTGCTGTCGGCGCTGCGCAGGTAGCCGAAGCCGTCGGGGAGGATTTCGAGCGTTCCCTCGCCGTAGATGGCTTGTTCGTTTTCGGCCAACGCCTTGAGAATGGCGACCATCATGTCCTGCTTGCGCAGGCTTGAGGCGTTCTCGATGTTGAGCGATTCCGCCAGACTCAGCAGGTCTGCCGGGGTTTTTGCCTTTAATTCGGCGAGATGCATTCGGTCGCCTCAAACATGCCGGCAGAGCACAGCCGCCGGTCAGGGGGGGGAGGGGCAGGGTCGAGCTGGATGCTGCTCTGTCGCCGCGGTCGAAAGGAACGGGCCAAGTGGGGCGCGTTTATCCGGGATTGCGGCGTCTGTCCCGAGGGGAGGAGGGGGTTTGTCGATGACACGCGCCGATACTCGGCTTCGAACGCGGGAACGACCGACGGCCCAAACCTAGGCATCCCGGGCGGCCGCGTCAACCGGCGTGTTCAGGGTCTTTCGCGCAGCATCCACATTTGGCTGGTGGGGTTGGGGTGCGGGCCGAAGCCGAAGCCGGCGTAGAGGGCGTGGGCATCGCTGGTGCTGAGGGTCCAGCGGTAGACGCCTTGCAGGTCCGGGTGGGCGAGGGCGGCGGCGACGAGGGCTTTGCCGAGGCCGCGGCCGCGGTGGGCATCGAGGACGAAGACGTCGGACAGGTGGGCGTTCGAGGTCATGTCCGTGGTGAGGCGGGCGAAACCGGCCTGGCTGCCGTCGGGGGCGTAGAGGCCGAGGCAGAGGGCGTTGGCGATGCAGCGCTCGGTGAAATCGCGGGTGCGGCCGCGGCCCCAGTAGCTTTCGTCGCTGATGTAGGCGTGGATGGCGGCGATATCGAGGCGGGCGCGGTCATCGCTGATTTCGTAGCCGTCGGGCAGGGGGACGAGGTGCGGCATCAGAAGGGCTTCACGATGACCATGATGACGATGATGAACATCAGGACAGTCGGGACCTCGTTGGCGAAGCGGTAGAAGCGGTGCGACTTGACGTTGCGGTCGTGCAGGAAGTTGCGGGTCCAGCCGGTGAGCATGCCGTGGAAGGCGCTCATGGCGAGGACGGCGGTGAGTTTGGTGTGCCACCAGCCGGCGTGCCAGTCGACCACGCCGGGGGTGGCGACGAGGAGGAGGCCGAAGCACCAGGTGGCGACCATGGCGGGGTTGATGATCTGCTTGAGCAGGCGGCGTTCCATCACCTTGAAGCGCTCGCTTTCGGCCGAGCCGCGCTCCACGCCGCAGTGGTAGACGAACAGGCGGGGCAAATAGAACATGCCGGCCATCCAGGCTACCATGCTGATAACGTGGAAGGATTTTGTCCACAAATAGGCGGCGGACAGGAAGTCCTGGATCATCGGGGAGCCTCCGCCAGCAGGGCCGGCAGGTTGTGCATGGCGGGGAAGAGGTGGGCGCCGACGGCGCGCAGGCCGGGGTGGTCACCATGGGGGGCGAAGCCGAGGCAGGCCATGCCGGCGGCGGCGGCGGCGCGGGCGCCGGTGATGCTATCCTCGATGACAACGCAGGCTTCGGGGGGGATGCCTTCGGCGGCGGCGGCGGCGAGGAAGAGGTCGGGCGCGGGTTTGCCTTGGGCGACGTCGGTGTAGGAGTGCAGGCGGCCGGCGACGAGGGCGGCGATGCCGATGCAGTGGAACTTGGCGTTCATCTCGGCGTGGGAGGAGTTGGAGGCGACGCGCCAGGGCAGGCCGAGGCGGGTGACGCCGTGGAGCGCGTCGATGGCGCCGGGGATGGGGGTGGATTCGCGGCCGAGCACGTCCACCAGGGTGCTGGTGAGGCGGGGCACCCAGTCATCGGGCAAGGGGTGGCCGATGCGGGCTTCGACGAGGGGGATCATGGCTTCGAGGTTGAGGCCGATGAACTCGGCTTCCGCCTCTGCGGCCGAGAGCGGCCAGCCGGCTTCGGTGACGACCTGGGCGGTGACGCGGTTGGCCAGGGGTTCGCTGTCCACCAGGACGCCGTCACAGTCGAAGATCACCATGCGGATCGGGGCCGCGCGGGCGGTGAGGAAGGCCAGAGCGCTCATGCCGCTTTGGCCACGCAATGGGGGCAATCCTTGTGGTTGCCGGGGCAGGCGGGGACGCCTTCGGGGCGGAACAGGCCGGGGCCGCCGTTCACGGCCTGGCGGACGAGGCCGGCGAGGGCGGCGATGAAGGCGGGGTCGGAATTGGCGGCGGGGACGCGGAAGTAGCCGGGAACACCGAGTTTTTCGGCGAGTTCGTGGTATTCGACGTCCAGTTCGACCAGGGTTTCGGAGTGTTCCGAGACGAAGGCGATGGGGACCACGAGGACCGCTACCTTGTCATGCGCGGCCTTTTCGAGGGCTTCCTCGGTGGAGGGGCCGATCCATTTTTGCGGGGTGGCGCGGGACTGGTAGCAGATGGAGCTATCCAGGCCCGGGATATCCAGGGCAGCGACCACGCCGGCGACGGTTTGTTCGATCTGATATTGGTAGGGGTCGCCGTTGGTGACGATGACTTCGGGCAGGCCGTGGGCGGAGAACAGGACCCGCAGCGGAATGGCGGGATCGAGGCTGGCGCGGGCGGTGTCCAGTTTGGCGCGGACGAGGCCGGCCATGGCGGCAAGGTAGGCCGGATCGGCGTGGTAGCAGCAGATCGCGGTGGTTTTCTTCATCAGCCCGACTTTGGCGGCGGCTTCGCGCCAGGCGGTGAGGGAACTTCCGGTGGTGGTGGTGGAGAAGTGCGGGTAGAGCGGCAGGAGGACCACTTCGTCCGGGTTCCAGGCCATCACGTCGCGGGCGGTGGCTTCGCTGAACGGGTGCCAGTAGCGCATGGCGATGAAGGCACGGACCTCATAGCCGGGGAGGTCCGCCTCAAGCGCCTTGCCTTGCGCTTCGGTCAGTTCGAGCAGCGGGGATTTCCCCCCGAGGATGGCATAGTTTGCCTCGGCCGGTTTGACGCGGGCGCGGGCGATGATGCGGGCGAGGATGGGGCGGACGAAAAACGGCACCCGCAGGATGGCGGGATCGTTGAACAGGTTGAGCAGGAAGGGGCGGACGGACTCGATCCGGTCCGGCCCGCCCAGGTTGAACAGCACAACGGCAATCTTCGGCTTCTTCATGGGCGCACAAATGGCCAGCCGGTGCTGCGCGTCAACCCGCGTGGGCGCACAGGCATGGGGGAAAGTTTTTTGTTTCTTTTTTTCAAAAAAGAAAGGGCTTCTTTTTGGAAAAAGAAGCAAAAACTTTCGTCCGTTGTGTTCTGCATCAGCACCGGGAGCCTGCTTAGAGACTGCGGATGGCGGTTAGCAGGGCGCCCACGTGTTCCGGGGGGGTTTGCGGGACGATGCCGTGGCCGAGGTTGAAGATGTGGGGGCGGCCGCGGAGGGTTTCGCAGATCTTGCGGGCGGCGGTTTCCATGGCTTCGCCGCCGGCGACGACGGCGAGGGGGTCCAGGTTGCCTTGCAGGGCGGTGGTGGCGGGCACCAGGCGGGCGGCGGCGGCGGGGTCCATCGAGGTGTCCATCGCGACGGCCTGGACGCCGGTGGCGGCGGCGTATTCGCCCAGCAGCATGCCGGCGAGGCGGGGGAAGCCGATGAGGGGGATGTGCGGGTGGGTTTCGCGCAACGCTGCCGCGATGCGGGCGGTGGGGGCGATGACCCATTGGCGGAATTCGTCGGGGGGCAGCATGCCGGCCCAGCTGTCGAACAGCATGAGGGCCTCGGCGCCGGCGTCAGCCTGACCGCGGAGGTAGACGAGGTTGCCCTCGACGATGAGGTCGATCAGGGCGCCGAACAGCGCGGGGTCCCGGTAGGCCATGCCGCGGGCGGCGGCGAATTCGCGCGAACCGCGGCCTTCGACCATGTAGCAGGCCACCGTGAAGGCACCGCCGGTGAAGCCGATGAGGGTGGCGTCACCCACGCCGGCGGCGACGCGCTGGACGGTTTCGAGGACGGGGGCGACGGCCTCGGCGACGCGCTCGACGCGCAGGGCGGCGAGGTCGGCCGCGGTGCGGATGGGGGTGAGGACGGGGCCTTCGCCCTCGGCGTAATGCAGGTCCTGCCCGAGGGCGTAGGAGACGATGGGGAGGTCACTGAACAGGATCGCGCCATCCATGCCGAAGCGGCGGATGGGTTGGAGGGTGATTTCCGCGGCGAGCTTGGGGTTGAGGCAGAGCGAGAGGAAGCCGCCGGCATCGGCGCGGAGCGCGCGGTATTCGGGGAGATAGCGGCCGGCCTGCCGCATGAGCCACGCTGGGGGCGGCCAGATCGCTTCGCCCGCCAGCACTTTCAGCATCCGTTTGGTCATCGCCGTGTTCGCTCCGTGTCAGCGCCGTTCGTGGCACCCTCTTAACAGATTAGACTCTAAAAGGAGGGTGGTGGTTGCAGTAGGGCCCTGTGGAAAACGGGGTACACCCGGAGCGGACTCCTTGCCCACAAACTTGTCCACAGGTACGTCGCGAGAGAGCGCTTTGATTTTATGTGAGAATCGGACGAAATCCCCGTTCTCGCGAAGCTCGACGGATTTTTGTCCCCAATCGGACGTTGGTGTACGGGTTATCCCCATAGTGCCGGGAAATCGTGCTGGGCGGGGCTGCCAACCCGACTTATCCCCGCTATCCTCCGGGGATGCCAAACCAGATCAACCTGCACCTGGTCTCCGATGCCACCGGCGACACCCTCAACGCGGTGGCCCGCGCGGCGGTGGCGCAGTTCGAGGAATCGCGGATCATCTATCATCGCTGGAGCCTTATCCGGACGCGGTTTCAGTTGAAGGGGGTGCTGGAGGGGATCGAGTTCGAGCCCGGGCCGGTGCTGTCGACGCTGATGGACAAGGGGCTGCGCACGGAATTGGAGTTGGCATGCCAGCGGCTGGGATTGACGGTGGTGCATGTGCTCGATCCGGTGATTACGCTGTTCCAGGACCAGTTCGGCGAAGTGGCCTCGACGCGGCCGGGGCGGCAGTATGTGCTGGATTCCGACTACTTCAAGCGGATCGACGCCATTCATTATGTGTTGTCGCACGATGACGGGATGGCGCAGGGCGGGATTGCGCAGGCGGATGTGATCCTGGTGGGGGTTTCGCGCAGTTCGAAAACGCCGACGTCGTTCTATCTCGCCAATCGGGGGATCAAGGCGGCCAATGTGCCGCTGGTGCCGAGTTTGGGGGAGCCGGAGGCGCTGGCTGCGCCGCACTGCCCGGTGATCGGGCTGACCATCGATGCGGAGGTGCTGATCGAAATCCGGCGCAACCGGCTGAAGATGATCGGCGGCAATCCGGCCGGGGTGTCCCGGCATGACAGCGGGGAATATATCGACCAGGACGCGGTGAAGGCCGAGTTGCTGTGGGCCAGGCGGCTGTGCGCGCGGCGGGGGTGGCCGGTGGTGGATGTGAGCCGGCGCTCGATCGAGGAAACCGCGGCGACCATTGTGCAACTTATGCAGGCCTGGGAGCATCGGCACGCCAAGCCGGCGCCATGATGCTGCAGGCAGCGGAACCGGCGATCATCCTGGCAAGCGCGTCCACGGCGCGGCGCGCGGTGCTGGAGGCGGCGGGGCTGCGGTTCGAGCCGCGGGCGGCGGCGATCGATGAGGCCGGCGTGAAGGCGAGCGCGCGGGCGGAGGGGATGTCGGCGGTGGAGACCGCGATATTGCTGGCGGAAATGAAGGCCGAGCGGGTGGCGCGGCATGCGCCGGCGGCGCTGGTGATCGGGTGCGACCAGCTGCTGGTGTGCGATGGGGAGTGGTTCGACAAGCCGGTGGATGTGGCGGAGGCGCGGGCGCAGTTGCGGCGGCTGCGGGGGCGGACGCATGAACTGGTGACGGCGGTGGTGTGTCTGCGGGATGGGGAACGCATCTGGCACCACGTGGCGCGGCCGCGGCTGACGATGCGGGGGTTTTCGGAGGCGTTCCTGGAGGCTTACCTCGACGTGGAGGCGCGGCATGTGATGAGCACGGTGGGGGCGTATCGGCTGGAGGCGGTCGGGGCGCAGTTGTTCGATGCGGTGGAGGGGGAACAGGCGGCGATACTGGGGATGCCGCTGCTGCCGCTGCTGGGGTTTTTTCGGCAGCATGGGGTTTTGAAGGCTTAGCGGAAGCAAGGCTCCGCCGGGCAAGGGGCAGTGGCCCCTTGCATCCCGCCACTACTCGCGGCTGACGAACCAGCCTTCAGGTGATAACGCCGTCCTTCGCTTGCGCCGCAGGCAATCAATCCCATCCCGGCACCACCTCGACCAATACACATAGGATTGGCTTCGCCTGTCCCCACACCTGAAGGCCGGTTGGTCAGCCGCAAGTAGTGATGGGATCAAAGGGCCTGCGGCCCTTTGCCGGCGGAGCCTTGCTTGGCTTCACTCTTCGACAAGATCCCCAAGCAATCCGGCCGCAACCACGAGGCGCGCGAGGGAGGGCGCATCGGCGAGCATGGGGGCGATCATGCGGTCGAGGCGGGTGACGGTGGGTCGGTTGCACCAGGTGGGGATATCGGTGGCGGTGGCGACGACGGCGGCGGTGAGGCTGCGGTGGGCGGCGGCGATGCTGGCGAGGGCTCGATCGAGGGCGAGGCGTTCGGTGGGGTTGGTGGTGGCGATGGTGGCGGCGGTTTCGGTGAGGGGGCCGATACGGAAGCGGGCGGCGAGGGCGAAGTGGGTGGTGGCGATTTCGGTGACGGGGTGTCCGGTGCGTTCGGCGATGAGGACGATATCGGGGGCGGCGGCGAGGGCGGCGAGGCCGGCGATACGTTCGGCGAGGGGGGCGGGGACGCCTTGGGCGGTGAGGTCGGTGGTGTGGGTTTGGTGGGTGGCGGCCATGTCATCGGGCAGGAGGGTTGGCAGGGTGGCGGCGATGGCGGCGATGCCGGGTTGGAAGCGGGCGACGATGGTGGCGATGGGGGCGCTGCCGAGGTTGGCGTTGCGGAGGAACCACAGCATCTGGTTCAGCAGCAGGTCCTGCGCGGTGGCGAAGAGGCTGAGTTGGGTGGTGCCGTCGATCTGGTTGTCGAGGGCTTCGATGGCGGCGTTGAGGGCGATGAGGCCGAAGCAATCGCGCACGGTGGCGTAGGCGGCGGCGATGGCGGCGACGTCGGCGCCGGTTTCGTCGGTGAGGCGGGAGATGGCGAGGGGGCCGGCGCGGTTGATGATGGCGTTGGCGACGGCGGTGGAGATGATTTCGCGGCGGAGTTTGTGGGTGGTGACGGCGTCCGGGAAGCGTTCGCGCAGGGTGGCGGGGAAGTAGCGGACGAGTTCCTGTTCGAGATAGGGGTCATCGGGGAGGGGGCTGGCGAGGAGATCCGAGTAGAGGGTCATCTTGGCGTAGGCGAGGAGGACGGCGTTTTCGGGGCGGGTGAGGCCTTCGGCGGTGCGGGCGCGTTCGGCCAGCGCCCGTTCGTCGGGCAGGGCTTCCATGGCGCGGTCGAGCCGGCCGGCTTGTTCGAGGGTTTGCATGGCGCGGGCGGCGAACGCGAGTTCGGCGGGGGCGCGGCGCTGGGCGAGGGAGAGGGCGAGGGATTGCAGGGTGTTGTTGCGCAGAACGAGGCCGGCGACTTCGTCGGTCATGGCGGCGAGGAGGGCGTCACGCGCGGTGTCATCCAGCCGGCCGTCGGCGCGGGGGACGGCGAGGGCGATCTTGATGTTGACCTCGACATCGGAGGTGTTGACGCCGGCGGAGTTGTCGATGGCGTCGGTGTTGAGGCGGATGCCGGCGCGGGCGGCGGCGATGCGGCCGCGCTGGGTGAGGCCGAGGTTGGCGCCTTCGCCGATGACTTTGGCGCGGATTTCGGGGCCGGTGATGCGGACGGCGTCGTTCGCGCGATCGCCGGCGTCAGCGTCGGTTTCCTCGGGGGCGCGGACGTAGGTGCCGATGCCGCCGAACCAGAGGAGGTCGGCGGGGGCTTTGAGGATGGCGGTGATGAGTTCGGCCGGGGTGGCTTCGGGCTGGGCGATGCCGAGGGCGGCCTGGGCTTCGGGGGAGAGGGCGATGGATTTGGCGGTGCGGGGGTGGATGCCGCCGCCCGGGGAGAGGATGGCGCGGTTGAAATCGTCCCAGCTTGAGCGGGGCAGGGCGAAGAGGCGGGCGCGTTCCTGCCAGGTGGCTTCGGGGTTGGGCGTGGGGTCGATGAAGATGTGTCGGTGGTCGAAGGCGGCGAGCAGGCGCATGTGGCGGGAGAGCAGGACGCCGTTGCCGAAGACGTCACCGGACATGTCACCGACGCCGACGGCGGTGAAGTCGGTGGTTTGGATGTTGTGGCCGATTTCGCGGAAGTGGCGCTTGACGGATTCCCAGGCGCCGCGGGCGGTGATGCCCATCACCTTGTGGTCGTAGCCGTGGCTGCCGCCGGAGGCGAAGGCGTCCCCGAGCCAGAAGCCGGCTTCGAGGGCGAGGGCGTTGGCGGCATCCGAGAAGGTGGCGGTGCCTTTGTCGGCGGCGACGACGAGGTAGGGGTCGTCACCGTCATGCCGGATGGTGCGTTCGGGGGGGATGAGGCGGTTGTTGACCAGGTTGTCGGTGATATCGAGCAGGCTGCGGACGAAGATGCGGTAGCTTTCGGTGCCCTCGGCGAGCCAGGCGGCGCGGTCGGACGCGGGGGGGAGGTGTTGGGGGACGAAGCCGCCCTTGGCGCCGACGGGGACGATGACGGCGTTTTTGACCTGCTGGGCTTTGACGAGGCCGAGGACTTCGGTGCGGTAGTCCTGCGGTCGGTCGGACCAGCGCAGGCCGCCGCGGGCGACGTGGCCGAAGCGGAGGTGGAGGCCCTCGACGCGGGGGGAGTAGACGAAGATTTCGAACAGCGGGCGCGGGCGGGGCATGAAGGCGACCTCGGCGCAGGCGAATTTCACCGCGATGGTGAAGCGGGGTGCGCCGTCGGGCGTGGTCTGGAAGAAGTTGGTGCGCTGGGCTGACTGCACGAGGTTGACGAAGCGGCGCAGGATGCGGTCGTCATCGAGGTTGTCCACCGCGGCGAAGGCGGTTTCGATGCTGGCGAGGATGGATTGTTCGGCGGTTGGGTTGGGGGCGGTGGCGGGATCGAAGCGGGCGCGGAAGAGGGCGACGATTTGCGCGGCGCTGGCGGGGTGGCGGGTGAGGGTGGCGGCGAGATAGTCCTGGCCGAAGGGGACCTGGAGCTGGCGGAGGTAGCGGCCGAGGGTGCGCAGGAGGGCGGCTTCGCGCCAGGGCAGGCCGGCGGCGAGGACCAGGCGGTTGAAGCCGTCGCTTTCGGCGCGGCCGGCGAAGAGGGCGAGCAGGGTGTCTTCGAGGGGGGCGTGGGTGGCGGTGATATCGAGATTGCTGCCGTCGAGGGGTTCCAGCGTCATGTCATGCAGCCAGACGCCTTCGCCGTCCTGCGGGACGATGCGGTAGGTTCGCTCGTTGAGGACGCGGAAGCCGAGGTTTTCGAGCAGGGGGACGCGCTCGCTGAGCGGCAGGGCGGTGGCGCGGGAGAACAGGCGGAGGTTGGCGCGGGTCGCGCCGTCCCGCTCGCGGCGGTAGAGGTCAACCGCGCGGGGGGCTTCGGGGGTGAGGCGTTCGATGACGGCGATGTCGCGGGCGGCGGCTTCGGGGGGGAAGGCTTCGCGGTAGGCGGCCGAGAAGGCCTCGGCGTAGCGCGGCGCCAGGATGTGGCCGTCGGCGGCGAGGGCTTCGCGCAGGCCGTCGGCCCAGGTGCGCACGATGGCGGCGATGTCGGCTTCGATGAGTTCGCGCGGCGGGTGGGGGGTTTGGCCCTCGCGGCGGCCGATGATGAAGTGGGTGCGGGCGAGGGGGCCCTCGGGGTAGGTGGGGTAGGCGGCCGAGATGTGGCCCTGGTAGGCCTCGGCGAGATAGGCGCCGATGCGGCGGCGGACGGTGGAATCGTAGCGGTCCTTGGGGACGAAGACGAGGACGGAGACGAAGCGGTCGAACTCGTCCACCCGGGCGAGGGCGCGGATGCGGGGGCGTTCGGAGAGATTCATGATGTCGATGGCGAAGCGCCACAGGGTGTCGTCATCGACCTGGAAGAGTTCGTCGCGCGGGTAGGATTCGAGCACGGCGAGGAGGGAGCGGCCGGCGTAGCTGGCGGGGTCAAACCCGGCGCGGGCTACGACGCCGTCGATCTTGCGGCGGAGGTAGGGAATGGCGCGGGCGATGTTGGCGTAGAGGTGGGCGGTGAAGAGGCCGACGAGGCGTAGTTCGCCGGCGATGGCGCCATCGGGGGTGAAGAGCTTGATGCCGATGTAGTCGAGATGGACGCGGCGATGGACGCGGGATTTGACGTTGGCCTTGGTGATGATGAGGGCCTGCGGGCGGGCGAGGAAGGCGCGGATTTCGGCCGTCATGGTCACCAGGTCCCGGCCGCGGCGGAGGACGCCGGTGGCGGGATCGCGCAGCAGGCCGAGGCCGCTGCCGGTGACCGGGTCGGCGGCGACATCGCCATCGGGGATGCGGTATTCGCGCAGGCCGAGGAAGGTGAAGTTGTCGGCGCCGATCCAGTCCAGGAAGGCGATGGCCTCGGCGACTTCGCCGGGGGGGAGCGGGGGCGGGGACACGCGGTAGGCCTGGATGGCTTCGTAGACGCGGGTGCGCATGGCGACCCAGTCGGCCACCGCGACGGTGACGTCGGCGTAGACCTGGCGCAGGCCGGCGATGAGGCGTTCGCGGGCGGCGGGGTCCGCGAGGCGGGGGAGGTGGAGGTGGAGCAGGCTTTCGCGGGATACGCCGGGGGTGGCGGTGGCGGCGGCGGTGCCGATGAAGTGGGCGAGGGCGCCGGTGGGGTCCCGGGTGAGGGCGAGGATGGGGTGGGCGACGAGGGCGGGGTCCAGGCCGTGCTCGGCGAGTTCGGCGAGGGTGCTGTCGAGGAGGAAGGGCTTGTTGTCGTTGACGACGAGCAGGACCGTGATGTCGCGGCCCGCGACGGTGTGGTCGGCAAGCGCGATGTGGGGGGCGCCGGGCGGGCGGGGGTGGGCGAGGGCCGTCCAGGAGATGGCGGCGAGGGTCGCTCGATCCTCCGGGGGGCACTGGGCGAGGTCTTCTGGATCGACGCGCGCGAAGAGGGCGGCGGCGAAGGTGGTGTTGACGTCTGTATCGCCATTCATTGTCGGCGCTCCTGTCCCGGAAGGACGGGGGCATCATAGGCCTAATCGTGACGGAAGTCAGGCGGGTAGGAAGGCTCCGCCGGCTAAGGGGCCTCCGCCCCTTAGAACCCATTACTGCTCGCGGCTGGGGCGATGGTTTTCGGTTGTGGGCGGAGGCGTTCGAGTGTCGCGGGTACGATCGCGCCGTTGTTTTGCGTTTGATTGCTTGCGGCGCAAGTGAAGGCTGGTGCTTCGGCCGCGAGCAGTGATGGGATCAAAGGGGCGCGCCCCTTTGCCGGCGGAGCCTTGCTTCACGCGATCGCTTCAATGCTGTGGAGCCTCAATGCGATGGCTTCGGCGTCGGTGGCGGCGGGGGTGGTGGGGTGGCGGGTGAGGAGGGGGGTTTGGCGGCGGATGGTGTCTCGGACGCGGTCATCGCGGCGGATGGTTCCGAGGTGGGTTGGGGTGGTGTGGAGGTATTGGGTGCAGGCTTTGGCGAGGGTGGCGAAGATGCGTTGGCCGGCGGTTGGGGTGGTGGCCTGGTTGACGATGATGTGGGTTGGTTTGGGGTGGGGGCAGTCCTGGGCGTGGAGTTTGAGGACGGCGTAGGCGTCGGTGAGGCTGGTGGGTTCTTCGGTGACGATGAGGGCGAGGCTGTCGGCGGCGGCGGCGAGGCGGCGCAGGGCGGGGGCGAGGCCGGAGCCGAGATCGAGCAGGATGGTGTCGTAGCGGGGGGCGAGGGCGTGGAGTTCGCGCAGGAGCCAGTCGACGGTTTCGGGGGCCATGGCGGCGAGGCTGGGGGTGCCGGAGCGGCCGGGGAGGATATCGAAGCCGGCATCGTGATGGAGGATGGCGGCGGCGAGGGGGCAGAGGCCGGCGAGGGCGGTGGAGAGGTCTCGTTCGGGCATCAGGCCGAGTTGGATATCGATGTTGGCGAGGCCGAAGTCCGCATCGACCAGGAGGATGCGTTGGCCATGGCGGGTGAGGGCGTGGGCGAGGGTGATGGCGAGCCAGGTTTTGCCGACCCCGCCTTTGCCGGAGGCGATGGCGATCAGGTGGGTCATCGGGGTGCTCGTTGGGTGGGGCGTTGCAGGCGGCGGGCGAGGAGGTCGGCGGTCATCGGCGCGAGGCCGTCGGCGGCGGAGGGGCCGATGCCGGCTTCGGCGAAAGGGAGGCGGGTGGCGATGAGGCGGGTGGCGCCGCAGGCGGCGAAGGCTTCGGCGAGTTCGAGGGCTTCGCCGGGGTCGATGCCGCCGGGGAGGACGAGGACGGGGAGGGCGCCGGTGTGGCGGATGAGGGTGGCGAGTTCGTCCCGGTCGGCGGCGGTGAAGGGACAGAGGCCGGGGGTATCGACGAGGACGGGGCCGGGGGAGAGGGGGGATTCGCCGATGCCGTGGAGGGGGATGTTGAGGAGGCCGGTGAAGGCGGCGAGTTGTTCGAAGGCGCCGGCGCGGCGGGTGTCGGCGGTGAGAACTTCGGGGCGTTGGCGATCGAGCACCAGGCGGGTGGCGAGGCGGGCGATGGTGAGGGTTTTGCCGGCGCCGGGGGGGCCGACGAGCATGACGGGGCGGCGGTGGGTGGCGGTATCGAGCGGTTGGAAGCGGAAGACGACGGAGATGGCGAAGGGGAGCGGGCCGGCGCGGAGTTTGGCGGCGAGCCATTCGGGGGTGCCGTGGTTGAGCAGCGGGCAGCCGGAGGGGGCAATGGGGGTGGGCGGGGGTTCGGGGGGTTCATCGCGGGCGGCGGTGACCTCGACGCCGCCGGTGACGCGGCGGGAATTGAGGATGACGGCTTCGGGGCCGAGGGTGGCGCGGATTTGTGCCATCGCTTGCGGCATGGTGTCGGCGGTGAAGAGCTTGATGCGCATCAGATGGCGCCGACGGTGCGGATGCGGGCGCGGGGGTGGATTTCGGCCTGGGCGAGGACGGCGGTGCCGGGCCGGATGCGTTCGACGACGGCGCGGACATGGGTGCGGATCAGGCCGCTGGTGAGCAGGACGGGGGCTTCGCCGGATTGGCCCGCATTGTCGAACACGACGCGCAGGCGCTGGACGAATTCGGTGAGTTTGGAGGGGGCGATGGCGAGTTGGCGGTCATCGGGGGGGCCGACGAGGGCTTCGGCGAAGGCGCCGTCCCACTCGGGGGACATGGTGATGAGGGGGAGGTAGCCGTTGGGGCCGGTGTGGCTGTTGCTCAACTGGCGGGCCAGGCGGGTGCGGACATGGCCGACGATGGATTGGATGGCGCGGGTTTGGCCGCCGCAGGCTTCCTGGATGCCTTCGAGGATGGTGGGGAGGTCGCGGATGGAGACGAGTTCGGCGAGCAGGCCCTGCAGGACGCGCTGGACGGCGCCGACGGAGATGAGGGTGGGGATGAGTTCGGTGACGAGTTTCTGGTGTTCGCGCGGCAGGTCATCGATGAGTTTCTGGGTTTCGGCGAAGGAGAGCAGTTCGGCAAGGTTTTGTTTGACGAGTTCGGTGAGGTGGGTGGCCAGCACGCTGGAGGGATCGACCACGGTGAGGCCGCGCATGGTGGCGGCGTCTTTTTCGGTGGCTTCGATCCAGGTGGCGGCGAGGCCGAAGGCGGGTTCGTGGGTGGGCTCCCCGGGGGGTGGCGGGCCGCCGTCGCCCATGGCGAGGAAGCGGGTGGGGCGCAGGGTGCCGCGGCCGGCGACGATTTCCTTGATGCGGACGCAGTATTCCTCGGCGGCGAGTTCCATGTTGTCCTGGATGCGGACGGCGGGGAGGATGAAGCCGAGTTCGCCGGCGATGCTGCGGCGCAGGCCCTTGATCTGGTCGGTGAGGCGGGCGCCTTCGCCGCCGGCGAGGCCGAGCAGGCCGTAGCCGAGTTCGATGCGGATGAGGTCGATGCGCAGGCTGTCGGCGATGGGGGGTTCGGTTTGGATGGGGGGCGGGGGCGCTTCGGGTTCGGCGCTTTGGTCCGGCAGGTCCCAGCGGTACCAGGAGGCGCCGCCGGCGAGGCCGGCGAGGGCGATGAAGGGGATGAAGGGGAGGCCGGGCATCAGAGCGAGGACGGTGGCGGCGCCGGCGGCCAGAGCCAGAGGTTTGGCGTCTCCGAGTTGGCGGATGATGGTGGCTTCGGTGCTGCCTTCGATGCCGCCCTTGGTGACGACGATGCCGGCGGCGGTGGACACCAGGAGGGCGGGGATCTGGCTGACCAGGCCGTCACCGACGGTGAGGGTGGTGAAGGTGGCCGCCGCGCTGGTGAAGCTCATGCCGTGGCGCAGGACGCCGATGGCGAGGCCGCCGACGATGTTGATGACGGTGATGATGAGGGCGGCGATGGCGTCCCCGCGGACGAATTTCGCGGCGCCGTCCATGGCGCCGTAGAAGGCGCTTTCGGCTTCCAGTTCGCGGCGGCGGCGGCGGGCTTCCTTTTCATCGACCATGCCGGCGGAGAGGTCCGCGTCGATGGCCATCTGCTTGCCGGGCATGGCATCGAGGCTGAAGCGGGCGGCGACTTCGGCGATGCGGCCGGAGCCCTTGGTGATGACCATGAAGTTGATCACCAAAAGGATGGCGAAAAGGATGACGCCGATCAGTACATCGCCGCCCATCAGCAGGCCGCCGAAGGCCGCGACGACGTGGCCGGCGGCGAGCATGCCCTCGCTGCCGTGGGCGAGGATGAGGCGGGTGGTGGCGACGTTCAGCGAGAGGCGGAGCAGGGTGGTGAGGAGGAGGAGGGTGGGGAAGGAGGTGAATTCGAGGGGCTTGTTGAGGAACATCGCCACCATCAGCACCAGGACGGAGGCGGTGATGGAGAGGGCGAGGCCGATATCGAGGATGAAGCGGGGTAGCGGCAGCACCAGCACCGAGAGCAGCACGACGACGCCAACGGCGAGCGCTACGTCCCGCGCGGGGATGAAGCGTTGCAGGCGGTCGAATATGGCGGGGAGGGCGATGGCGGCCATGGGTTAGCCCGCGACGCCGACCAAAGGCGGCGGGACGGCGACGCCGCTGGTGGCGTAGTCGCGCAGCTTGTTGCGCAGGGCGCGGATGGAGATGCCGAGCATGATGGCGGCGTGGGTGCGGTTGCCGTTGGTGTGGGAGAGGGTGTCGATGATGAGGTCCCGCTCGACGTCATCGATGCGGCGGGAGACGAAGGTTTCGCCGGTGGGGAGGGCGGCGGGGGCGGAGAGGCCGAGATCGAGCACGTCGGCGCCGATGTCCGGGCCTTCGGCGAGGAGGACGGCGCGGTGCATGGTGTTTTCGAGTTCGCGCACGTTGCCGGGCCAGCGGTGGCGGAGGAGGGACTGGATGGCCTCGGCGGAGAGGTGGCGGGAGGGGACGCCGTTGAGGGTGGCGTAATGGTCGATGAAGTGTTCGGCCAGGCGGGGGATATCGGCGGGGCGTTCGGCGAGGGAGGGTAGGCGGAGGTTGACCACGTTGAGGCGGAAATAGAGGTCTTCGCGGAACTGGCCGGCGGCGATGGCTTCGGCGAGGTTGCGGTTGGAGGTGGCGATGATGCGCACATCGATGCGGACCGGCTTGCCGCCGCCGAGACGGTCGATCTCGCGTTCCTGGATGGCGCGGAGCAGCTTGGCCTGGATGCGGACGTCCATCTCGGAGATTTCGTCGAGCAGCAGGGTGCCGCCGTCGGCCATTTCGAATTTGCCGAGGCGGCGGGTGACGGCGCCGCTGAAGGCGCCCTTTTCGTGGCCGAAGAGTTCGCTCTCCAGCATGGTATCGGGGATGGCGGCACAGTTGACGCCGACGAAGGGGCCCTGGGCGCGGCGCGAGGTTTTGTGGATGAAGCGGGCCACCACCTCCTTGCCGGTGCCGGAGGCGCCGGTGAGCAGGATGGAGGCGTCGGTGCGGGCGATCTGCTCGGCGCGCTTGATGACCTGCAGCATGCCGGGATCACGGGCGATGGGGGAGTGCCGCTCGCGGCTGGCTTCGTGGAGGATGGCGGCGATCAGCAGGGGGTCGGGCGGCAAGGGGAGAAATTCGCGGGCGCCGGCCTTGATGGCGTCCACGGCGGCATCGGCCTGGGCGTTGGTGCCGCAGGCGATGACCGCGATATCGTGCATCTGGGCGCGCAGATAGGCGATGAGGCGGGCGATGGGGAGGGAGACATCGCAGAAGACGAGTTCGACGTTGGCGCCGCGGCCGATGGCCTGGATGGCGCTCTCGACATCCTCGGCGTGTTCGAGCGCGGCGCCGGCCTCGCGCGCCATGCGGGAGGCCTCGCCGAGGCGGCCGGAGAGGGCGCCGACGATCATGATGCGCATGGCGGCGGCCCTATAGTGCCCGGTCGGTCTTGACGATTTCCGTCATCGTCACGCCGAGGCGGCTGTCATCGACCATGACGACTTCGCCGCGGGCGACGAGGCGGTTGTTGACGTAGATGTCGATGGCTTCACCGAGTTTGCGGTCAAGCTCGACGACGGCGCCGCGGCCGAGTTTGAGGAGCTGGCTGACCTGCATGGTGGATTTGCCGAGCACGGCGCTGACGGTGACCGGGATGTCGTAGACGGCTTCGAGGTTGCGGGCGGTTTTGGTGTTGGGGAGTTCGGGGACGCCGCTGAGGGGTTCGGCGAGATCGGAGAGGCCGAGGCGTTCATCCATGGACGTATTCCTTTGTGAGGCTGCTGGGTTCGGGGGCGGTCAGGCCGAGGTCGGCGAGGATGGCGCGGACGCGGGTGAGGGCGGCGGCGGGGTCATGCCGCAGGGCGCCGCCGGCCCAGGTGATGCGCAGGGCGCCAGGTTCGGCGTGGGCATCGACATGCAGGGTGACGCGGGCGCGCTGCATGGGGGGCAGGGCATCGACGGCGAGGCCGACGGTGACGGCGGCGTCGGGCGCGACTTCGATGGTGACGGCGGGTTCGCGGGCGAGGGAGGGCAGGATGGCGTTGGCGATGGAGGCGGCCTCGCGGGCGCCGAGGTGGCGCATGGTGGCGGGCAGGGCGGCGGCGAGCATGGCCATCACGGCCTGGCCGAGCGCGTCCGCGGTATCCTCGGCGATGGCGGTGGCGGCGGAGTGGGCGGTTTCGAGGGCGGTGGCGATGTGCTGGGTGAGGTGGGTGGCGGCGGCGGCATCGTGTTCGGCGCGCATCTGCTGGCCGGCGTGGACGCCTTCGGCGTAGGTTTCGCCGTGGCAGCGCAGGCCGGACGGGTCAGCGGTGCAGCGCGGGCAGGTGCAGCGTTCGCGACGGGGGGCGGCGGGTTGGGGGGCGGCGTCGAAATCCTCGACCATCAGGCGCAAATGGCGGGGGGCGCTCAATAGATCATCTCCTCGTCCTTGCCTTCGCTGATCTCGATTTGGCCCTGGGCTGCGAGTTCTTTGGCCTGGGCGACGATGCTGGCTTGCGCGTCATCGACTTCGCGGAGTTTGACGGCGCCGAGGGCGTCGATATCGTCCCGCAGCATTTTGCCGGCGCGTTCGGAGAGGTTGCTGAAGAACAGTTCGCGGAGTTTTTCGGAGGCGCCCTTGAGGGCGAGCGGGAGCTTTTCCTTGTCGACGCTGCGCAGCAGGACCTGGACCGCCATGGGGGTGAGGCGCTGGAGATCGTCGAAGGTGAACATGAGGGATTTGATTTTCTCGGCGGACTCGCGGTTGCGTTCCTCGAGCGCGCTGATGAAGCGGCCCTCGGCCTGGCGGTCGAGGTTGTTGAAGATGTCGGCGATCATTTCGTGCGCATCTCGGCGGGTGCTGCGCGAGAGGTTGGACATGAATTCGGCGCGCAGGGTGCGTTCAACACCGTCCAGCACGTCCCGCTGGATGCTCTCCATGCGCAGCATCCGCATCACCACTTCCATGGCGAAACCGTCGGGCAGGAGGGAGATGACGCGGGCGGCGTGCTCGGCGCGGATTTTGGAGAGTACGACGGCGACGGTCTGCGGGTATTCGTTTTTCAGGTAGTTGGCGAGGACGACCTCGTTCACGTTGCCCAGCTTGTCCCACATGGTGCGGCCGGCGGGGCCGCGGATTTCCTCCATGATCTGGGCCACGCGATCGCGCGGGAGGGTTTTCATCAGCAGGCGCTCGGTGTTTTCGTAGCCGCCGACGAGGTTGCCGGCGCCGCCGAGGTTCTCGGTGAATTCGTTGCAGACGCGCTCGACGGTGTTCGCGTGGACGGGGCCGAGCTGGGCCATGGCGGCGGAGAGTTCCTTGATCTCGTCCTCGTGCATGAGGCCGAAGATCTGGGTGCAACGCTCCTCGCCGAGGGCGAGCATGAGGATGGCGGCTTTGTGGGGGCCGGCCATGCCGCGGTAGTCGTCCCGTGGGGGCATCAGTTCTGCTCCTGGCGCAGCCATGTGCGGACGATGGAGAGCGATTCCTCGGGGTGGCGTTCCACCAGGGTGGTGAGGCGGCGGACCGAGGTGGCTTTCAGGGCGCCTTCGACGTTTTGCATGTTGATGATTTCCTCCTCGTCACCGTCGGCGCCGTCTCCGCCGTCAGTGGTGGTCAAGGCGTTGCGGTTGCTGCCGGCGGGGCGGGCGGCGGGGTCTCCCGGGAGCATGCGCGGGTCGGCGCCGGCGAAGGCGAGGCCGTCAGTGGCGGGTTCCATCGGGGCGGTCAGGCGCGCGACCATCGGGCGGAGGATCACCAGGAGCATGACGAGGACGACGAGGGCGGGGATGGCGGTGCGGCCGATCGACAGCAGGTCATCCTTCCCGATGGGCAGGCCGAGGAGGCGGGCGGGTTCGGGGGTCGCCTGGGTGTCCTGCACGGCGAAGCGCATGTTGACGAGTTCGAGCTGGTCGCCGCGCTTGGCATCGAAGCCGATGGCGGTTTTGACCAGGCGGGTCATTTGTTCGAGGTCTTCCGGGGTACGGGCGCGCCACGTGGTGGTGCCGTCGGCCGCGCGATCCTCGGTGCCGTCGATCAGCACGGCGACGCTGATGCGGCGGATCTGGGCCTGTTCGCGGACGAGATTGCGGACGGTCTTGGTGATTTCGTAGTTGGTGGTTTCGTCCTGCCGCTGCTCCTGGCTGCCGGCGCCGGGTTGCTGGCCGGCATCGGCGTTGGGGAGGTTGTTCTGGACGGAGACCGAGGCGGCGGCGGCTTCGGTGGTGCGGTTGGTGCTGCTGGTGGTCTGGCTGCTGCGGACGACCTGGCCGTCGGGATCGAATTGTTCGCGGGTTTCGTTCACCCGGTCGAGATCGAGATCGACATTGGCTTCGGCGCGGACGCGGCCGGGGCCGGCGCTGCGTTCGAGGATTTCCTCGACGGAGCGGGCGATGCGCATTTCCATGCTGCGGCGGAGTTCTTCGGCCTGTTCGTGGCCATGGGCGGCGTCTGCCGCGCCCGCGCGGCTGAGGAGGTTGCCGCGCTGGTCCGCGATGGTGATGTTTTCGAGCTTGAGGCCGGGGACGGCGGTGGCGACGAGGTGGGTGATGGCCTGGACGGTTTCGCGATCGAGCCCGCCGGGGCCGGTGGTGAGCAGGACGGAGGCTTGGGCGACGGGGGTTTGGCGCTCGAACGGTTCGCGGCGGGGCAGGACGATGTGGACGCGGGCGTTGCGCACGCCGTTGATGCTGCGGATGGTGCGGGTCATCTCGCCTTCCAGGGCGCGCAGCTGGTTCATGCGCTGCTCGAACTGGGTGGCGACCATGCCGGTGTTGCGGTCGACGATTTCGTAGCCGACGACTCCGCCGGAGGGGAGGGATTCGCGGGCGAGGGCGAGGCGGGCGCGGGCCACCTTGTCGGCGGGGACGAGGATCTGGCGGCCGCCGGCGCGGAGCTGGTAGGCGATTTGCTGCTTTTCGAGGTGTTCGACGATCTGGCCGGATTCGGTGAGTTCGAGATCGCCGTAGAGCAGCGCCATGGGTTCGCCGCCGGAGAAGCTGGTGAGGGTGAGCAGGGCCGCCACCGTCATCACCGCGGCGACGACGAGGCCGATGAGGCGGGCGGCGCCGAGACCGCGCAGACCCTCGACGAGGCCGTTCATGCGGCACCCGGGAGGCTGGGGCGTGGAGAGGTGGTGTGTGCCGGACGCAACGCCATGGAGGAACCTCGACCCGCGGCGATTTTGCCGCAGGGTGGAAGCTGGCGTGTGGGTACTAAGGAAGGATGAATCGCCCCGGCAGAAAGTGCCGGGCGGCTATTGGATGATGCCCTGGACGGCGCTGGCCGGCACGCTGAGGGGTCCGAGGGCGATGGTGGGGGTGGTGCCGTTCATGGTGACGGCGGTGGCGGTGCCGACGACGTTGAAGGGGACGGCGATGGCGGCGGCGTCGGCGGTTTTCACGGTGACGGTGTAGGCGCCGTCGGGCGCGGTCTGGCCGTCGGAGGTGATGCCGTTCCAGGTCCAGGGGTTGGTGCCGGTGCGGCCCTGGGCCTGGGTTTGGTAGAGGCTGGTGCCGGAGCTGTTGGAGACGTTGATGCTCACCGGCTGGGCGGTGCTCAGGGTGTACTGCAGCGCCGCGTTGCCGCCCTGGAGGGCGAGCTTGTCCGACGTGACGGCGATCTGGTGCCCGACCATGGCGGAGGCCTGGTAGAGGCTGCCGGCCTGGGAGAGGTTGATCAGGGTGTTGAGGTTCGTGTTGGTGTTGATTTGTTGCTCGACGCTGGCGAACTGGACGAGTTGCGAGGTGAACTGGTTGGTGTCGAGTGGGCTGGTGGGGTCCTGGTTTTTCAGCTGCGTCGTCAGCAGGGTGAGGAAGGTGTTGAAGTTGCCGGCCAGGGTGGTGCCGGCGGTGGCGGCCGCGGTGACGGCGGAGGAGGCGGCGGTGGTGGGGCTGACGGTCATGTGGGGCTCCGGTGCGGTCAGGCGAGGATGTCGAGGCCGGCGCGGAGGCCGGGGCGGGTGGTGGGGTGGGTGGGCGATGGATCGTCGGCCCATGCCAGGCCGGGACTGCCGGTGGGCTGGCCGCGCGGGGTGAACTGGCCGCGGCTGCCGCTGTCGGCGGTGTTGCCGGAGAGGTCGGGCGGGGGGGCGAATGGGGTGGGGGGTGGTTGGACGGTGAGGGTGAGGCTAACCGGGGCGGGTTCGCCGCTGACGCCGGCCTGGGCGAGGACGCCTTCGAGGTGTTGGCGGTCCTGCTGGAAGAGGGCGAGGGTTTCGGCGCGCTCGAACATCATGTGGACAGCGCGGCCGCCCTCGGGGGTGGGGCGAACGTCAACGGTGACGGCGCCGAGTTCGACCGGGGTGAGGGTGAGGGTGATGCGGGCGGGGCCGGGGGTGCCGTGGGGGGTGGGGTGGAGGGTGATGGTGGCGGTGAGGTCGGGCGGGGTGATGGTGGTGGTGGCGTGGGGGGATTCTCGGGTGGGGGACGTGGTTGGGGTGATGGTGGGGGGGAGGGGGGTTTCGGGGTGGGCGGCTTCGGCGTGGGGGGATGGGAGGTGTTCGGTAGTGGGGGTTGGGTCAGCCGGTGGGGTTTGCGCGGCCGGGGGGCGGCGCGCGGCGGGGAGGTTGGGGGCGATGGGGGTGGTGGTGTCGGGGGTG
>CAIMWH010000046.1 GCA_903845065.1 uncultured Rhodospirillales bacterium
GGCTCGCTCTATGCCCTGTTCGCCATCGGTTTCGGGTTGGTGTTCGCCACGCTGGGGATTCTGAACGCCGCCCACGGCACCTATGCCAGTTGGGCGGCGATCGCGAGTTTCTGGGCGGTGGACCGGCTTGGGTTGCCGTTTCCGCTCGCGGTGGTGGCGGGGGTGGCGTCGGGCGCGGTGTTGGCGTTGCTGGTGGACCAGATCGGGTTCCAGCCGCTGCGCTCGCGGCGGACGGGGTTGCTGGGGGCGCTGATCACCTCGATTGCGTGCTGGATCGTGCTGGATAGTTTGGCCGATAGCGCGACGGGGCATCAGAGCCTGAGTTTTCCGCTGATGGCGTATCCGTCGGGGATGATCCATGTCGGCGAGGTGCAGTTTGCCACCATGCAGGGGGTGAGCATCCTGGCGCTCATCGTGGTGACGGTGGGGATGCATTGGCTGGTGCGGCATAGCCGGTTTGGCGCGGCGATGCGGGCGGTGGGGTGGAACGAGGCGGCGGCGGCGCTGTCGGGGGTGAACCCTCGCGCGGTGGTGGCGGTGACGGCGTTGTTGGCGGGGGCGACATCGGGGCTGGCAGGCGTGCTGGGCGGGGTGGCGACGCAGAACGTGTCCTACACGCTGGGCGAGGGGTTGATGCTGAAGGGGTTCGCCGCCGTGGTGGTGGGTGGGTATGACGATGTGCGGGGGGCCGCGGTTGCCGGGCTGGCGCTTGGGGTGCTGGAGGTGATGGCGGCGCAGTATATCTCCACCAGTTTGCGGGACGGGATTACCTACGCGTTGCTGCTGGGCTTCCTGTTGCTGCGGCCGCGCGGGTTGTTCGGCGCTGTTTCGTTCACGCGTGCGTAGAAGACCTGGCGCATGAAGATGTGGCTTGAGGATATCTGGGCGGCCTACGGGAGCACGCTCGGTTTCGGCATGGTGAACGCGTTTTTCGCGCTTTCGACCTATGCGGTGCTGTCGGCGGGGATTTTGAGTTTTGCCACCGTGACGTACGCGGCCGCCGGCGGGTTTTTGGGCACGCAGTTGGCGTTGCATCTGGGGTTGCCGGTGTTCCTGGTGCTGCCGGCGGCGGCGCTGATCGGGGCGGCTTTGGCGTTTGTGGTGGCACTGGTGTTCCTGCGGCTGGAGAGCCACTGGATGGCGTTGGCGAGCCTCGCGCTGGTGCTGATCACCCGCGTGGTGGCGTTGAACGCGACGCCGTTGACCGGGGGGGTCTATGGGTTGTCGGTGCCGCTGTTCTTTCCGTTTGCCGGGCTGGTGGTGTTGCTGGGCGTGGTGGCGGTGGTGTTCTGGCGGTTGAACCAGTCCTGGTATGGCATCGCGGCGCGGGCGGTGCGGGAGGACCCGGCGGTGGCGTCCACACTGGGGATTCCGCCGCGGCGGATACAGACCATCGCGTTCGTGGTGTCGGGTGCTACGGGCGGGATTGGCGGGATGGCGTTGGCGTTGAGTTTGCAGTTCCTGTCGCCGGATACGTATTTCATCAATATCGCGTTCACCATGATCGCGGCGGTGGTGCTGGGTGGGTCCTATCACTGGGCCGGGGCGATCCTGGGGGCATTTGTGTTCACCGCGTTGCCGGTGGTGGCGCAGGCGGTGTTGCCGGAATTCGAGAAGGTGCTGAACGGCGTTGCGTTGTTGTTGATCATGATCTTCCTGCCGCGCGGGCTGATCGATCCGCGGTTCTGGCGGTTGCGGAAGTCGGCGAAGTCATGAGCCTGTTGTTGGAAACGGATGATCTCGGGAAGTCTTTTGGCGGGTTGACGGCGGTGGCCGATCTCAATCTGGCGGTGCCGCATGGGTGCGTGGCGGGGCTGATGGGGCCGAACGGGGCGGGCAAGACCACGGTGATCAATCTGCTCAGCGGGTTGTTGCGGGCGGATCGGGGGCGGGTGCTGCTCGATGGGGTGCCGATGCAGGGGTTGCCGCCGCACCATATCGCGGCGGCCGGGATTGCCCGGACCTATCAGAATGTGCGCCTGTTCAGCGGGATGACGGTGCTGGAGCAGGTGATGGCGGGGTGTTTCCTGCGGCGGGGCACCTCGCTGATGGCGTCCTTCCTTGGGTTGCCGGCCGCGCGGGCGGCGCATCGGGCGGTGCAGAGCCATGCGCTCGATCTGCTCGATCGGGTGGGCATGGCGGATCGGGCGGAGGAGTTGGCGGAGACGCTTTCGTATGGGGAGCAGCGGCGGATCGAAATCGCTCGCGCGCTGGGCTCCAACCCCAAGCTACTGCTGCTCGATGAGCCCACCGCCGGGATGAACGCCCAGGAGTCGGACGGGATCGGGCGGCTGGTGCATGCGTTGCGCGATGGCGGGATGACGGTGCTGATGGTGGAGCACAACGTGCGCCTGGTGATGGATTTCTGTGACCGGGTGACGGTGATGAATTTCGGACGTGCCTTGGCGAACGGCACGCCGGCGGAGTGCATGGCGCACCCCGACGTACAGGCGGCCTATTTTGGACGGGCGGACGATGCTGAGCGTATCCGGTCTTTGCGCTAGCTACGGCGCCATCAATGCGGTGACTGACCTTTCGCTCGAGGTGGGCGAGGGGCGGCTGGTCTGCGTGCTGGGCGCCAACGGGGCGGGCAAGTCCACCACGCTGCGCGCCATTTCGGGGCTGCATCGCCCGGTGGTGGGCTCCGTGCGGCTCGGGGGCGCGGAGATCGGCACGTTGCCGGCGCATCGGGTGGTTCGGGCGGGGCTGGCGCATGTGCCGGAGGGGCGGATGGTGGTGGCGCCGCTGACGGTGGAGGAGAATTTGCGGCTGTCGCGCTATGCCAGGCGGGGCGACGAGGCGGAGATGATGGCGCGGGTGTATGCGCTGTTTCCGCGCCTGGCCGAGCGGCGGCGGCAGGTTTCGGGGCTGCTGTCGGGTGGGGAGCAGCAGATGCTGGCGATCGGGCGGGCGATGATGACGCAGCCGCGCGTGCTGCTGCTCGATGAGCCCTCGATGGGGCTGGCGCCGGCGATTATCGACCAGGTGTTCCGCGCCATCGTGACGCTGCACAAGCAGGGGCAGTCCATCCTGCTGGTGGAGCAGAACGCCGAGATTACCCTGGAAATTTGCGACTACGCCTATGTCATGCGGCGCGGCAGCCTGGTCGCGCAGGGCACGGGCGCCGAATTGCGGGCCGATGCCAGCCTGCTCGAAGCGTATTTGTCCTGAACGGAGGCCGGCCCATGTGGCGCACGCGCATTGGCGATATTGACGTTTTCCGGGTGGAGGAAATGCTGCGGCCGGGGTTCGATCCGGCGTTCCTCTATCCGAAGTATGATCCGGCGGTGCTGATGGAGCATCCGCTGCTGGCGCGGCCGGAGTATTTTCATGCCGAAACCGGGCGGCTGATATCCAGCATGCAAAGCTGGCTGGTGCGGGCGGGGCGCGAGGTGATCGTCATCGACACCGGCTGCGGCAACGACAAGGTGCGCGAGCATCTGGCATTCCAGCGGTTTCATATGCTCGATCTGCCCTATATCGCCAACCTCGCGGCCTGTGGCGTGCGGCCGGAGGACGTGACGATGGTGATCAACACGCATCTGCATGTCGATCACGTCGGCTGGAATACCAAGCTGGTGGATGGACGCTGGGTGCCGACGTTCCCCAATGCCCGCTACATCATGGGGCGGGCGGAACTGGCGCATTGGCAGGACCCGTCGAAGGGGCCGGCGATCCAGCCCGAGGGGGTGCCGGCGATCCGCGACAGCGTCGATCCGGTGGTGGCGGCTGGGGTGGTGGATCTTGCCGAGCCTGGCGACGAGGTGGCGCCCGGGGTGCGGCTGGAGGCGGTGCCGGGGCATACGCCGCATCAGATGGCGGTGCGGATCGGCGCGGCGGGGGATGATGGGCTGTTCACCGCGGATGTGTTCCATCAGCCGATGCAGATATATCGGACCGATTGGAACAGCCGGTATTGCGAAGTGCCCGAGGTTGCCATCGCCACCCGCCGGCGGGTTTTCGCCGAGGCGGTGGATGGCGGCACTGTTCTGTTCCCGTCCCACACTGGGTTCCCCTTTGCCGGCCGCATTGCGCGGGATGGGCAGGGGTTCGCCTTCGTTCCGCTGGAAATGACATGACCGACGCTCTCGTTGCCGCCCTTATTCAGTCCCTCGGTGCCGATGCGGTGCTGGCGGACGATGCCAGCCGGCGGTTCTATGCCAATGACATTTTCTGGCAGCCGGGGATCGAGCCGCTTGCCATTGTACAGCCGGCGAGTGCGGCGGCGGCAGCGGAGGCGGTGCGGCTTGCCACCGGGGCCGGGTGTGCGGTGGTGCCGCGTGGGGGCGGGATGTCCTACACCAAGGGGTATCTGCCGGCCCGTGCGCGGTCCATCGTGATCGATGCGCGGCGGCTGAACCGGATTATCGAGGTCAATCCGGCGGACATGTATGTGACCGCCGAGGCGGGGTGCACCTGGGCGCAGGTGAATGCGGCGCTGGAGGGGACCGGGTTGCGGTCTCCGTATTGGGGGCCGTTGTCGGGGATCAATGCCACGGTGGGCGGCGCGCTGTCGCAGAATTCGGCGTTTTTTGGCTCGACGTTGCATGGCACGGTGGCGGAGAGCGTGCTGGGGGTGACGGTGGCGCTGGCCGATGGGAGCATCGTGACCACCGGGTCGGGCGGTCGGGTTGGGGCGAAGCCGTTTACCCGCGAGGGCGGGCCGGACCTCACCGGGATTTTCCTCGGCGATAACGGGGCCTTCGGGGTGAAGCTGGCGGCGACCATTCGGTTGCTGCCGCAGCCGAGCCATGCCGGGTTCCTGTCGTTTGGCTTCCCGACCATCCAGGCGATGGGGGAGGCGCAGGTGGAGATGGGGCGGGCGCGACTGATCGCCGAGGGGTTCGGGATCGATCGCACCAAGGCCGAGCATTCCGCCAGTGTGAACCGGATCAGCGAGGGGTTGCAGATCCTGGGGGCCGTGGCGGGCTCCGGCCGGTCATTCCTGGCGGGGGTGAAGGATGCCATCGGGGTGGCGGCGGCGGGCACCAATTTCCTGCGCGCGCATCCGTTCACGCTGCACCTGGTGGTGGAGCGGGATGCGCAGGCGGAACTGGATGCGGCGCTGGGGCGGGTGACTGCCATCGCGGCGCGGCATGGCGGCACGACGCTGGACAACTCCGTGCCGCGGGTGATGCGGGCGCGGCCGTTCGGGCCGGTGCGTGGCATGCTGGGCCGGGATGGCGAGCGGTGGGTGCCGATCCATTCGGTGTTCCCGCTCAGCGAGGCGCGCCGGGTGCTGGATGCCAATGATGCCTTCTTCACCGCGCAGAAGCCGGCGATGGAGGCGGCCGGGATTGTCTACTCGGTGATGACGATGACCACCGCCAATGAGTTCTTCCTCGAACCAGCCTTCTACTGGATGGACGAGATCACGCCGCTGCATGCCGCCAGCCTGGGCGAGGATGTGGTGCGGCCGTGGCGGGGCCGGCCGGCCAATCCGGCGGCGCGCGATGCGGTGGCGAAACTGCGGGCCGAGACGCAGCAGCTTTACGCAAGCCTTGGCGGCGTCAACTGGCAGGTGGCGCGGGACTATCCGTTCCGCGAGTTGTTGCAGCCGGCGACGCGGTCGATGCTCGATGCGATGAAGCTGGCGCTCGATCCGCGCGGGTTGATGAACCCCGGTTCGTTGGGGCTGGCGGCTACATAACCAGTTGGGTCTGCGTCACTTTCGCGATCAGCTTGCCTTCGGCGGTGGTGATGCGGGTTTCCCAGATTTGCGTGGTTTTGCCGCGATGCAGCGGCAGGGCCTCGCCGATGAGTTTCGTGCCGACGGGGGCGCGGCCGATGAAGTTGGTTTTGCTTTCCAGCGTGGTGGTGTTCTTGTCGCGCGGGATGTTGATGATGGTGGCGACCGCGCCCAGCGTGTCCGCGAAGGTCATCAGCGCGCCGCCGTGGATGGTGCCGTTGCCGTTGGACATGTCCTCCCGCACGGTGATTTCGGCCACCAGGCGGTCCGACGAGGCTTCGAGGTAGACGATGCCGAGGTTGCGCGGATAGTCGGGCAGCTTGCGTTGCAGGGTCTCGATCAGGCTCATGCGGACGTTCCTTGGTAGCAGATTGGCGGCCGGCCGGTTACTTCCAGACCGGGTCCTTGAGTTTGGCGACGAATGCCGCGTGGGTGGCCAGTTCGTCCGGCGTGGGCACCATCAGGCGCGGGGTGCGGGTGCCCACCTTGGCGTAGCGGGTGACGTTGAGGCTGGCCTGGTCGTCCGCGGCGAGGGACAGGCCGCGCTGCCGGCCGCCGGTGAGTTCGATGTAGACCTCGGCGAGCAGTTTGCAGTCGAGCAGGGCGTTGTGGGTGGTGCGCTCGGACAGGTCGATGGCGAAGCGGCGGCATAGCGCGTCCAGGCTGTTGGGCATGCCGGGGAAGCGGTCTTTCGCCAGGGCCAGCGTGTCGACCATGCGGGAGCGTTGGAGGCTGGGGCGGTTGCAGCGGGCGAGTTCGGCGTTGATGAAGCCGAAGTCGAACGGGGCGTTGTGGGCCACCAGCATGCCGTCACCGAAGAACTCCAGCAGGTCATCCACGATGGCCTCGAAGCGGGGGGCGTCACGCAGTTTGTCCAGCGTGATGCCGTGGATGCGGGTGGAGTCCTCCGGCACGTCGCGCTGGGGGTGGATGAGGCGGTGGAAGGTTTCGCCGGTCGGCAGGTCATTATCGAGGGCCAGGCAGGCGACTTCGATCACCCGGTCTCCCTTGAGGGGGTCCAGGCCGGTGGTCTCGGTATCGAAGAGGACGGAGCGGGTCATGGCTGCAGTGTCTGCATGAAACGGCGCAGGGTGCGCAAGGCGTGGAATCGCGACAGGCCGGTGCGGATCACCAGGTTGGCGCGGCGGCGCTTTTCGCGGTCTGGCATCTGGCGGGCGATGAAGGCCTCCACCTGGGCGCGGTCCATGGTGCGGCGGAGCAGCACGCGGTGGATCTGCACGGCGAGGGGGGCGGAGACCACCAGGACGGTATCGACGTAGGGCCGGCGCGCGGTTTCGAGCAGCAGCGGGATATCGAGCACCGCCACCCGGCAGGCGCGGCGGCGGGCGCGGGCGAGGAAGGCGAGTTCCTCGCGGCGCACCATGGGGTGGATGATGCGGTTCAGGATGGCGAAACCGTCGGGCCGGGCGATGGCGGCGGCGCGCAGGGCGGCGCGGTCAAGCCGGTTATTTTGCACGGTGCCGGGGAAATGGGCGGCGATGGCCGGCAGGGCGCGGCCGCCCGGGGCTTGCAGGGCGCGCACGCAGGCATCGGCATCAAATACCGGGATATGCGCGCGGTGGAAGAAGGCGGCGGCGGTGGATTTGCCCATGCCGATGCCGCCGGTCAGTCCGATGATCTTCACTCAACGCCGCTCCCGACCCGAAATCCACGCTGTATGCGTTACAACGGAACTGTCACATGCCATCGGCTTCGTGCAAAGCTATGCAGGCGGGAGGAGAATCGAAGTTTGAACCAGATCGACCAGGCCCCATCCGGTACCACCGGCGCTGCCGTGCGCCTGCACGGCGTATCGCGCCATTGGGGACCCGTCGCGGCGCTCGATGCCATTTCGCTTGAGGTGAAGGCCGGGACGTTCTGCGTGCTGCTCGGACCGTCCGGCTGCGGCAAGACCACGTGCCTGCGCATCGTGGCGGGGCTGGAGCAGGCGAGCGGCGGGGTGGTGGAGATCGGCGGGCGGGATGTGACGCATTTGCCGCCGGCGGCGCGGGGCGTGGCGATGGTGTTCCAGTCCTACGCGCTGTTTCCGCATTTGAATGTGGCGGAGAATATTGTTTTCGGCCTCAAGGCGCGCAGTGTGCCGCCGGCGGATCGCAAGCGGCGGCTGGATCGGGCGGTGGAAATTCTCGGGATCGGGCATTTGTTGGCGCGGCGTCCGGGGCAGCTTTCGGGCGGGCAGCAGCAGCGGGTGGCGCTGGGGCGGGCGATTGTGGCCGAGGCGCCGGTTTGCCTGATGGACGAGCCGCTTTCCAACCTCGATGCGCAGTTGCGCGCGGATATGCGGCGGGAGATTTTGGCGCTGCAACGCCGCCTCGGCATCACCATGCTCTACGTGACGCATGACCAGACCGAGGCGATGGGGATGGCGGACCAGGTGGTGCTGCTGCGCGATGGGCATATCGAGCAGGATGCGCCGCCGGCCGAGGTGTATGCCACGCCGGCCACCAGTTTCGCCGCGAGCTTTATCGGCACGCCGCCGATGAACCTGCTGGCGCTGTCGGAATCGGGGGTGATCCCCGGCACGGTTGGCCCGGTGCTGGGCCCGGCGCGCACGGGGTTGATCGCGGGTATTCGGCCCGAGGCGCTGCGGTTGGCTGATCGCGGGATTCCTGCCCGGGTGACCCATGCCGAATATCTCGGCGCCGATACCGTGGTGGTTTGTCGCGCGGGCGATGACCAGACGCTGCTTGTGCGCCTGCCCGGCCGGGCCAACCTGGCCGATGGCGCGCGGGTGAAATTCGATTTCGATCCTGCCGAACTGCATCTCTTCGACGCCGGCACCGGCCGACGCCTCACCACCTAAGCAACGAGGGACCTATGCGCAACCTGACGCCCACCCGCCGCACCGTGCTTGCCGGCGCCGCCACACTTGCCGCGCCCGTTCTGGCCGCGCCCGCTATCGTCCATGCCCAGGGCACCACCGAGATCGAGTTCTATTTCCCGGTTGCCGTGGGCGGGCCGATCACCAAGATCATTGACGGCTATGTCGCGGATTTCATGAAGGAAAATCCCGATATCAAGGTGAAGCCGGTGTATGCCGGTTCGTACGTGGATACCCTCACCAAGGCCGTGACCGCCACCAAGGCGGGGCAGGGGCCGCAGATGGCGCTGGTGCTGGCGGTGGATGCCTACTCGCTGGTGGATGACGAACTGCTGATCCCGTTCGACAGCATCGCGACCTCGGACGCCGACAAGGCGTGGCTGAAGGCGTTCTATCCGGCGTTCATGGCCAACGGCACCATCGATGGGCATATCTGGGGGGTTCCGTTCCAGCGTTCCACCATCGTGGCGTATTGGAACAAGGACATCTTCAAGGCGGCTGGCCTGGACCCCGAAAAGGCGCCGGCGACGTGGGAAGAGAACGGCGAGTGGACCGCGAAAACCCTCAAGCGTGAGGGCGATCGGGTGACGAGCTGGGGCATCGAAATCCCGGGCGATGGTTTCACCTATTGGCTCTACCAGGGCATGGTGGCGCAGGCGGGAGGCGAATTGGCCGGGGATAACGGGCGCAAGACGTTCTTCAACAGCGCCGCCGCGGTGGAGGGCCTGCAATACTGGCTCGACCTGATGGGCAAGTACAAATCCCACCCGCCGGGCATCTCGGCCTGGGGCACCGGGCCGCGCGACTTCCTGGAAGGGAAGGTGGCAGTGATCTGGCACACCACGGGCAACCTCACCAACATCAAGAACAACGCCAAGTTCCCCTTCGGCGTGTCGATGCTGCCGGCGCATCAGCGGCGCGGTTCGCCCACCGGCGGCGGCAATTTCCATATGTTCAAGGGCGCCAATCCGGGCCAGCAGCAGGCGTGCCTGCGGCTGCTGCGCTGGCTGACCTCGCCCGAGAAGGCGGCGCAGTGGAGCATGGATACCGGCTACGTCGCGCCGCGCGCCGATGCCTGGGAAACCCCCGCCATGAAGGCCTATGTCGCGGGCTTCCCGCAGGCCGCGGTGGCGCGTGACCAGCTGCCGTTCGCGGTGGCGGAGCTTTCCACCCATGACAACCAACGGGTGGCGCAGGCGTTGACCGACGAGTTGCAGGCCGCCCTGCTCGGCCGCAAGCAGGCCAAGCAGGCGCTTGACGATGCGCAGGAGAAGGCCACGCGCCTGCTCAAGCCGTTCCAGAAATCCTGAACCGGGAGCCCGACATGCTGAACCGTCGCACTCTGCTGGCCGCCTCGGCCGCCACGCTTGCCGCCCCCTCTATCGCGAGGGCGCAGGCGACCAAGATTTCGTTCTATTACCCGATCGCCGTTGGTGGCCCGATCCCGGCCATTTTTGACGGCTACTGCAAGGAGTTCCAGGCCGCCACCGGCATCGAGGTGGCGCCGGTCTATGCCGGCAATTATGGCGAGACGCTGACCAAGGCCATTACCGCCATCAAGGGCGGCAATGGGCCGCATCTCGCGGTGCTGCTGGCCGCCGAGATGCACTCGCTGCAGGACCTCGATATCCTCGCGAGCCTCGATGACGTGGGGCTTGATGCGGCGGGCAAGAAGTGGATGGAGGGGTTCTATCCGGCGTTCCTCGCCAACTCGAAGGCCGAGGGCAAGCTGTGGAGCGTGCCGTTCCAGCGCTCGACGTCGGTGATGTACTTCAACAAGGACGCGTTCAAGGAAGCCGGGCTGGATACCGAGAAGTTCCCCCGTACCTGGGCAGAACTCCAGGCCGCCGCGGTGAAGCTGACCAAGAAGGATGCGGGCGGGCGGGTGACCCGCTGGGGCGTCAAGATGGCGGCCGACGTGGGCAACGCACAGTGGACGTTCGGCGGGCTGGCCAACCAGGCCGGGCATATCCTGATGAACGAGGCCGGCACCGAGACCTACTTCAACCACCCGAAGGCGATCGAGGCGCTGGCGTTCTGGCGTGGGCTCGCGACTGCCGGGGCGGCGCCGGAGGGGGTGTCGAACTGGGGGCAGCTCACGCCCGACTTCCTGGAGGGCAATGCGGCGATCATCCAGCACACCACGGGCAACCTCACCAACCTGCGCACCAATGCGAAATTCCCGTTCGGCATCGCCGGGCTGCCGGGCAAGGAGGGGCCGCGCACCGTGGTGGGCGGCGGCAATATCTACTTCTTCAAGAACGCCAACCCGGCGGAGCGGGCGGCGGCGCTGAAGTTCGCCCGTTTCCTCACCGAGCCGGATCGGGCGGCGGATTGGTCGATGAAGACCGGCTACATCGCGGTGCGGCCGGAAGCGTATGAAACCAAGACGTTGAAGGACTACATCGCCGGATTCCCGGCCGCCGACGTGGCGCGTGGCTTCCTGCCGGTGGCGGTGGGCGAGCTTTCCACCTTCGAGAACCAGAAGGTCTATGCGGCGCTGACCAACAACGTGCAGGCGTGCCTGAACGGCACCAAGACGCCGGCGCAGGCGATGGCGGATACCCAGGTTGAGGCCGATCGCATCCTCAAGTCCTACAAGAAGGCCTGATCGGGCGTGCGGCGGGAGACTGTCCAGGGCTGGCTGTTGATTTTGCCGGCGTTGCTGCTGCTGGTGGCGTTTACCCACTGGCCGGCGGCGACGACGATCATCGACAGCTTCTACACCACGCCCAAGGGCAGCCGCCCGCCGCGCTTCGTTGGTTTCGAGAACTATGCCGACCTGATGACCGATCCGGTGTTCTGGACGGCGCTGCGCAACAACGCGGTGTATGCGCTGTGGACCATCCCGGCCTCGGTGATCCTGGCGCTGGTGATGGCGCTCGCGGTCAACACCGCCATTCCGGGCCGGGCTCTGGTGCGCATGGCGTATTTCACCCCGACGATGCTGCCGATGATCGCGGTGGCCAATATCTGGCTGTTCTTCTTCACCCCGGACTACGGGCTGTTCGACCATGTGCTCGGCTTCTTCGGGGGCGTGCGCCATAACTGGCTCGGGGACCGGGATACCGCGCTGCCGGCCATGATCGTGGTGGCGGTGTGGAAGGAGGCGGGGTTCTTCATGATTTTCTACCTCGCCGCCTTGCAGGCGATGCCGCCCGATCTCAAGGAATGCGCGGCGCTGGAGGGTTCCTCGCGGTGGAACTTCTTTCGCCGGGTGACGCTGCCGTTGCTGATGCCCACCACGTTGTTTGTGCTGGTGAACGCGGTGATCAACGCGTTCCGGCTGGTGGATCATGTGGTGGTGATGACGCGCGGCGGGCCGGATAACGCGACGACGCTGCTGCTCTACTACATCTACGAGGCGGGGTTCCGGTTCTGGGACCAGGCATTGGCCGCAACGCTCACGGTGGTGCTGCTGGCGCTGCTCGGGCTGCTGGCCTGGCTGCAATTCGGCGTGCTGGGCAAGCGGGTGCATTACCGGTGAAACTTTCCACCCGCTCCCTCGAAATCGTCGGCGCCTGGCTGCTTGCCGTGCTGTGGGTGCTGCCGCTGCTGTATGCGGTGTGGACGGCGTTCCATCCCGGCGAGTTCGCCACCAGCTTCAAGCTGACGGCGCCGTTGACGTTGCAGAACTTCGCCAATGCGTGGGATGCCGCACCGTTCGCGCGGTATTTCCTCAACACCACGATGCTGGTGACGCTGATCCTGGTGGCGCAGTTCGTGGTGTGCACGCCGGCGGCGTTCGCGTTTGCGCGGATGGAGTTTCCGGGGCGGGATATCGTGTTCGGCATTGTGCTGATGCAGTTGATGGTGATGCCGGACGTGCTGCTGGTGGGCAATTATCGCACCATGGCGACGCTTGGCGTGGTGGACACCATTTTGGCCATCGCGTTGCCGTATCTCGGCTCGGCGTTCGGGATTTTCCTGTTGCGGCAGACCTTTCGCATGGTGCCGCAGCAACTGGACGACGCGGCGCGGCTGGAGGGTTGCACGCTGCTCGGGCGGTTGTGGCGGGTGTATGTGCCGCTCGCCAAGCCGACCTACATCGCCTACGGGCTAGTCAGCGTGAGCTACCACTGGAACAATTTCCTGTGGCCGCTGGTGATCACCAACTCGGTGAAAACCCGGCCGCTGACGGTGGGGCTTTCGGTGTTCGCCTCGACGGATCAGGGGATCGACTGGTCGATCATCACGGCGGCGACGCTGATGACGAGCGCGCCGTTGCTGGTGGCGTTCCTGCTGTTCCAGCGCCAGTTCGTGCAGAGCTTCATGCGGGCGGGGATTCGCTGAGGCCAGGCCACTCGCGCATTGCTCAACCCGTGCGCCGGCGATACGCTCGGCTGCTGCCACAGGATTGACCTCGAGGACCGCCGGTTTCGCGCGTGCCCATCGGTGCACCGGCGATTGCGAGGCTCGCATGCCCGCCGCAAGGAGTCCGTCATGTCGCCCAGGTTGCCGCGCCGCGCCGTTCTTGCCGCCCCCGCGATCATCGGCATCAGTGCCGTGGCACCGCCCGAGGCGGCGGCGCAGGGGCTCAAGGTGTTGAAAACCCGCTCGCTGCTCGATGTGGCGGTGCTTGATCCCGCCAACCGCATCAGCGTGACCGACGGTGATGTGATGCGCGCCATTTTCGCCGGGCTGGTGACGCAGAAGGCCGGGGATACCTGGGGCTGGGAGAAGGATCTGGCGGTTGAGATCGAGCAGTCCGACGCCACCCATATCCGGTTTCAGCTTCGCCCTGGCGTGCCGTGGACCAATGGGTTCGGCGAGGTGACGGCCGATGACGTGAAGTTCTCCTACGAGCGCATCGCCGATCCGGTGTTCAAGGCGGCGTATCGCACCGACTGGGATTTCCTTGACCATGTCGAGGTGACCGGCCCGCATAGCGGGGTGATTGTGCTGAAGCGGCCGTTCGTGCCGCTGTGGTCTTCCACGCTGCCCACCGCGTCCGGCCAGATTCTGTGCCGCAAGGCGGTGGAGGCGCTGGACGGCAAGAAGTTCACCCTCGATCCGCCGGCCACCTGCGGGCCGTACAAGATCAAGAAGCTCGATCCGCGGCGGTCCATCACGCTGGAGCGCAATCCGCTGTGGCCGGGGCGGAAGCCGGCGTATGACGAAATCCAGTATATCCAGATCGTTGATTCCAATGCCGCCGAGATCGCTTTCCAGGCCGGCGAGATCGACTTCACCCAGGTGCCGCTGTCCAATGTGCCGCGGCTGCGCAAGGCGGCGCCGGCGGGCAGCAAGCTGATCGTGACGCCGTCGCTGGCGTACTGGTGGCTTGGCATGCAGTCCGAGGCGGGGCCGTTCGCCGATATCCGGGTGCGCAAGGCGGTGCAGTATGCGCTGGATGTGGAGATGATCCTCGATGGCACGTTCCTTGGTGTGGCGGAGCGGGCCACCGGGTTCATCGCGCCGTCGCTGCTGGGCGCGCGCAAGGCCAATCTGATCGCCAAGCCGGACAAGGCCAAGGCGCGCGCGCTGCTGGCGGAGGCCGGATTGGCGAGCGGGTTCAAGACCAATATCGGGGTGCGCAACTCCACCGAGTTCCTCTCCGCCGCGCAAATCGCTGCCGCCTCGCTGGCCGAGGTGGGGATCACCGCCGAAGTGATCCCGTTCGATGCCGGGCAGCAGAAGGCGCTGGCCGGCGACAAGAACGGGCGGTGGAAGGAGATGGGCATGATGATCTCGCGCTTCACCATGCAGCCCGATCCGTCCTGGGCGACGGCCTGGTTCGTTTCGAGCCAGGTGGGCGAGTGGAACTGGGAGCGCTTCCGCAGCCCCGAGTTCGATCGGTTGCATGAGGAGGCGAAGGGCGAACTGGATACCGCCAAGCGGGCGGCGATGTATGTGCGGATGCAGGATATGCTTGAGGAATCAGGCTCCTACGTGTTCCTCACCAATGGCGCCACCGCCTCGTTGTGCCGCAACACGGTGAAGCCGGCGTTGAGCCCGGACGGGCAGTTCCAGATGTGGGCCGAGTTCGCGCCGGCATGACCTGAGATGCTCGCCTACGCCGTCAACCGGCTCGCATTGGCCTGCCTGATCGTGCTGGTGGCCATGATGATCCTGTTCAGCCTGATCCATCTGGTGCCGGGCGATCCGGCGTCGATCGTGCTGGGCACGCGGGCGACGCCGGAACTGGTGCAGGCGTTCCGCGACCGGATGGGGCTGGACCAGCCCCTCGCGGTGCAGCTGTTCCGTTTCGTGATGCGCTCGGTGCAGGGAGATCTGGGGCGGGACCTGTTTACCAATCAGCCGGTGGCCGAGGTGGTGTGGCGCGAGTTGCCGCACACGTTTGCGCTGGCGGGGCTGGGGCTGGGGTGGTCGGTGCTGCTCGGGATTCCGTTTGGTTGCCTGTCCGCGGCGTTCCGCAATGGCTGGATCGATCGGGTGGCGGGGGTGGTGGCGGTGAGTGCGATCGCGGTGCCGTCCTTCGTGGTGGCGATCTATACGCTGTTGATTTTCGCGGTTGGGTTGCGGTGGTTTCCGGCGCTGGGGGCCGGGCCGGAGGGGCAGCCGCTGGTTCAGCTTTGGCACCTTGTGCTGCCCTCATTCGCGCTTGGGCTGGGGTGGGTGGGGTATATCTGCCGGCTGGTGCGGGCATCGATGCTGGAGGTGCTGGCGGAGAACCATATCCGCACCGCGCGGGCTTTCGGGCTGCCGCCGCGGCGCATCCTGTTCACCTATGCGCTGAAGCTTGCGATCCTGCCCACCGTCACGCTGCTGGGCACCGGCACCGGGCGGCTGCTGTCGGGCGCGGTGTTCATCGAGATCGTGTTCAACCGGCCGGGGGTGGGCAAGCTGGTGGTGGAGGCGGTGAATACGCGGAATTATCCCATCGTGCTGGGGGCGGTGCTGGTGACCACGATCTGCTTCGTGCTTTGCACTTTGGCGTCCGACCTGGCGGCGGCTTTGCTCGATCCGCGGGTGCGGGAGAAGCTGTAGCTACAGCAGGGGGAAATGGCAGGCGACGCCGCGATCGGGGGCGATGGCGGTGTAGGCGGGGGCTTCGGTGCGGCAGCGCGGCACGGCGAGGCGGCAGCGGGCGTGGAATTCGCAGCCCGACGGGCGGTTGCGCAGCGACGGGATTTCGCCTTCGAGCGGCGGTGTATCGCGGCGCAGGTCGGGATCGGGCTGCGGCACGGCGGCGATGAGGCCGGCGGTGTAGGGATGGGCTGGGCTGCGGAAAACCGCCCTGGTCGGCCCCTGCTCGACGAGGCGGCCGAGATACATGATGCCGATGCGGGTGCTGACGTGGCGGATCACCGGCAGATTGTGGGTGACGACCAGCAGGCCCATGCCGTTGGCGGCCTGGAGTTGCGTGAGCAGGTTCAGCACCTCGCCCTGGACGGAGACATCGAGCCCGGCGGTGGGTTCATCGGCGATCACCAATGCGGGGTTGAGTGCGAGGGCGCGGGCGACGCCGACGCGGCGGGCCTGGCCGCCGGAGAGTTGGTGCGGATACATCCGCAGGTAGTTGGGGCCGAGGCCGACCATGTCGATCAGGCGGCGGGCTTCGGTGTCGAGGTTGCGGTTGATGCCGTGGATGCGGAAGGGCTCGACGATCAGGCTGCCGACGGTTTTGCGTGGCGACAGGCTGGCCACCGGGTCCTGGAACATCATGCCGATTTCGCGCCGCACCTGGCGCAGGGCGCGGTCTGAGCCGCCCTCGATGGGGTGGCCGCGAAATCGGATATGGCCGGCGCTGTGTGGGACGAGCCCGACGATGGCGCGGGCCAGGCTGGTTTTGCCGGAGCCGCTTTCGCCCACCAGGCCGTAGGTTTCGCCGGGTGCGACCCGCAGCGAGGCGTTCAGCACCGCATCGAGGGTTCGCGGCGCGCGAGGGGTCAGCAGGGCGCGCCAGCCGCCGAGCACGCGGTAGCGGACGCCGAGGTTTTCGAGTTCGAGCAGTTCAGCCATGGGCCCGCACGCAGCGCGCGGCATGGCCGGGCGCGACCTCCATCAGGGCGGGCGGGATGCCGCAGGCGTCGATCGCATCGGGGCAGCGGGCGCGAAACACGCAGCCGGCGGACAGGTCTGCCAGATCCGGCAGAGCGCCGGCGATGGTGGGCAGCAGGGCGACGTCTTCGGCTACCCGTGCCGGATCGCACGCCAGGAGGAGGCGGGTGTAGGGATGGCGGGGATGGTGGAACAGGGCGCGGACATCGGCGCGTTCCACCACTTCGCCGGCATACATCACCACCACCTCGTCGCAGATTTCCGCGATCAGGCCGAGATTATGCGAGACGAACAGGATGGCGCCGTCGATTTCCTGGCGCAGGGATTTCAGCAGGTGGACGATCTGCGCTTCCAGCGTGACGTCGAGCGCCGTGGTCGGTTCGTCGGCGATCAGCAGGGCGGGGCGCAGCAGCAGGGCCATGGCGATGGCGATGCGCTGGCGCATGCCGCCGGAGAAGCGGTGGGCGTAGCCGTCGATCCGTTCGGCGGCGTCGGGGATGCCCACCCGGGTCAGCATGTCGATCGCGCGTTGGCGTTTTTGTGCTGTCGGCTCATTCGAGCGGTATTGGATGTCGATCATCTGGGTGGCGATGGACAGCACCGGGTTGAGCGAGGTCATCGGGTCCTGGAACACCACGGCGATGCGGGGGCCGCGGATGGCCTGCCATTCGGGCGCGGTGGCGGTGAGCAGTTCGCGGCCCCCGAAGGCGATGGAGCCGCCCTCGGTCTCGGCGTTGGGGGCCAGCAGGCCGAGGATGGCCGAAATGAGGGTGGACTTGCCGCAGCCGCTCTCGCCGACGATGCCGACGACGCGGCCGGCGGGTACGTCGAGATCGACATGGCGCAGGGCGCGCAGGCGGCCCCGGCGGCTGCGATAGGCCACGCTGAGGTCACGGATGCGCAGGACCGGATCGGTCATGGTTCGCGCTGCAACCGAGGGTCGAAGATATCGCGCAGGGATTCGCCCAAGAAGGTAAACCCCAGCGTTGTCAGCACGATGGGTGCGCCCGCGGCGATCACCGGCCAGGGGGTGTCGCGGATGAATCCGTAGCCGTCATTGAGGATGGAGCCCCAGCTTGGGGTGGGCGGGCGGACGCCGAGGCCGAGGAAGGAGAGGCCGGATTCGATGGTGATCACCACCGGGATTTCCATGCTCGCGAGGATCAGCAGCGGCCCGATAAGGTTCGGCAGTACGTGCTGCGCCAGCACGCGGATGGCGCCGGCCCCCATGGCGCGTTCGGCGAGGATAAAGTCCTGCCCTTTCAGCGACAGCGTTTGGGTGCGCACGATGCGGCCATAGACCGGGGTGGTGGTGACCACCACGATCATGATGATGGTCTCCAGGCTTGGCCCCACCAGGGACACTACCGCGAGGGCGAACAGCACGGTGGGGAAGGAGCGGATGGCGTCAAACACCAGGATCAGCGCGTTATCGAGCCAGCGCGGACCGTAGCCGGCGATCATGCCCAATAGGCAGCCGAAGCCGAGCGCCGCGCCGACCGCCACGATGGACACATAGAGCGCGATGCGGCCGCCATGCAACACGCGGGAGAGGATGTCGCGGCCGAGATGGTCGGTGCCGAGGAGGTGGGTGAAATCGGGCGGCAGCAGGCGCTGGCGTACGTTGAGCTGTGTCGGTGACCAGGGCGTCAGCCAGTCCGCCCCCAGGGCGCCGGCGACCAGCAGCAGTACCAGCGCGAGGCCGAAGGCGCCGAGCGGGTCGCCCAGCACTCGTCCGAACGCCGTGCCGCGCCAGGTGGCGTGGGACATGCGGGGCTATACCAGGTCGCGCGGGATGACCTCGTCCCAATTGCGGGCGTAGATGCGTTCGTCCCCCTCCCAGGCGTCGAGTTCGGCGGTGAGGCGGAATTCGGTGGCGGTGGCGGTCATCACGATGCGGGTGCGGGTGCTGACCTGCCAGGTGCCGCGGCCCATTTCCTTGGTCCAGCGGGTGTCGGCCACCGCACTCAGCGGGTCGTCATCCTGGATGCGGAACTGGTGCCATTTGGTGCTGGAGACCTCCAGGCCGATGGCCTCGATGCGGGCGCGGCCGTCATTGTCGGCCATGAGGTAGGTGGTTTCGCCGGTCTGGTTGTCGCGCATCACCGAGCGTTCGCGGGAGGCCGGGCGCACCATGGTGCGGGCTTCGGGTGGGGACATCGCGGGGGGGGCGAAGGCGGGCAGGCCGGCGTCCGCGGCGCGGGGCGGGCGGACCGGGAGCGTGAGGGTGGAGGGGCCGGCGATGATGGCGAGTTCCACCCGCTCGGGCGAGGGCCAGACGATGGGCCAGTAGGTGGTGGACAAAGCGAGGCGGATGCGGTGGCCGGGGGCGAAGCGGTATCCGGCGTCATTGAGCTGGATGCGCACGCGCACCCGCTGGCCGGGCACCAGCGGGGTTGGCGCGGCGTGGCTGTCGCGGTGGGTGAGGTTCAGCACGCCGTAGCTGACCCGCACGGAGGCGCCGTCCGGGTGAACGTCACACAGGCGGGCGATCAGCTTGGCGTTGGGGTGGCTGGCGATCACGTCGATCTCGATCACCGGGGCGCCGAGGATTTCCACGCTGGCGGTGAGGGCCGCGCTGTCGAACACCAGGGACTTGCCGTCATCCTCGCGCTGGTCGCCCGGATCGTCCCCCGGGGCGCCGTGGGCGCACCAGGTGCCGCTGGCCATGCCGGTGTTTTCGGGCGAGCACAGGATGATGGGCGTTTCGTGCCCGGCGACGGCGGCGATCCCCGTCGCGGTGAGATAGGAGTACTCAGGCTGGATGTTGGCGCTCGGCCAGCCCGGTTCGGCCACCCAGCGGCCGGGCAGTTCGGTGTAGTGGGCCTGCGGGCGGATGGGGTCGATGATCCAGGCGCGCAGCATCGGTTCGTCCATGATGCCGGTGTCGATCCCCTTCAGCCACTGGTCCCACCAGCGGACGGTTTCCTGGAGGAAGCCGATGGCCGGGCCGGGCATGCCGGCTTGCGGATAGAGATGCGCCCATGGTCCGATCAGGCCCTTGCGCGGCACGGTGAGCCCGGCGAGCAGGCGCGGGATGGCGTTGCTGTAGCCATCGAACCAACCGCCGACGGCGTAGACCGGGCATTGGATGGCCGCATAGTCCTCGCAGACCGAGCCGTGCTGATAGAACGCGTCGCGGCGCTGGTGTTGCAGCCACATGGCGGGGAAGAATGGCAGATTTTCCAGCCGCTCCAGCCACATTTCCCGCCAGCGATCGCCCACCAGCGCCGGATCGGGCGGGCGGGTGGTGTGGGAGAACATGGTGGCGCCCCAGGTGAGGTTCTCGCGCAGCAGGGCGCCGCCCATGTAGTGGATATCGTCGGCGTAGCGGTCATCGGTGGAGCACAGCGTTACCACCGCTTTCAGCGCCGGCGGGCGGCGGGCGGCGACCTGGAGGCCGTTGAAGCCGCCCCAGGATATGCCGATCATCCCCACCGCGCCGCTGCACCAGGGCTGGGCGGCGAGCCAGGCGATCACTTCCAGGCAATCGTCCTGTTCCTGCTTGACGTATTCGTCGAGCGGCAAGCCGTCGGACTCGCCGGAGCCGCGGATATCGACGCGGACACAGGCGTAGCCGCGCTGCGCGGTCCATGGGTGGCGGCGGGCATCGCGCGCGCTGGTGCCGTCACGCTTGCGGTAGGGCAAGTATTCGAGGATCGCCGGCACCGGGTGGGCGGTGGCATCCACCGGCAGCCACATGCGGGCGGCCAATCTGGTGCCGTCGGCGAGGGTGATCCAGGTGTTCTCGATTTCCTGGATATCGCGGAGCGCTTCGCCGTGCTGTGTCACCGACCTGGCCTCACCAACCGTTCCATGGCGAGCCTAGCGCCAACCTCTCCCGGCCAGCAAGACGATCCGGCTTCGATCAGGCCCTGGATGGCGCGGCTATTTGAAGTCGGGCGCCGGGGTCTTGTGGCTGCGGTGGTATTGCTGCACGGCGGTGATGAGCACGGCGGTCAGCGCGAGCAGGGCGGGCAGGCCGATGATGATGCCGAGCTTGGCGGCGATCTCGGGGTCGATGCTGGTGATGTCGTACATCATCGGGATCCACAGTTCATGCTCGTCGCGGATCAGCGGGCGGCGAAACGCCTCCGGCATCAGCACGAAGCCCATGATCATCCAGATGATGGTGCCGAACATCCATATTGGCAGGAACGTCTCCAGCCAGTCCTTCTTCATGCGTGCTCCTTGGGGGCGAGCCAGCCGTGCTGGCCGGCGTTGATGGCCAGTGTGGTGGCGGCTTCGGACAGGATGGCCGCGAGGTCGAGCCGGGCGGCGGGGGTGGCCGCGCGTGCCACGGCCGCGCGCACCGCCTCGCCCAGCGGGGCGGGTGTTGCGGCGGCGAGCAGCACGGGGGAGCCGTTGAGCTGGGTGCCGTCGGTGGCGCGGCATACTTCCAGAACGCCGCCACCGGGCGGGGCGTCGAAGCGGATATCGAAGGCGCAGGCGCCATCGCCTAGCCCGGCCATTTCAAGGTCCGGCCGGCGCTGGTCGGCGAAGCCCCAGGCGATGGGTTCGCCGTTGTGGGTGATTTCGAGCGCCACCCGCGCGGTGGGCCGATCGGCATCGAGCGCCCAGCCGACCACGCGGCCGGCGGTGACGGCCTCGATCTGGCTGCGCAGCGCGCCGCCGGGCGTGCCGAGGCGGCGGCGCAGGGCCACCGCCCCGCGGGCGGTGGGGGTATGGCCGCCGACGCCGTAGCCGATGCCGTCGAGGGAGAGCACGCAGCGGCGGTCGAGGCCGATTTCAACGTAGGTGACGCCTGCCGTGGCATGATCGCGCCGCACCTGGGCGCCATCCACCAGCAGGGCGGCGGTGGCCGCGGCGCCGTCCAGCAGGATGGCTTGGTCGGGCGCGAGGGTGAGGGGGTGGGCGGGCATGGCGGGGCCGAAGGTGCCGGGGCCGATCAGGACGGGGGCGGCTTGCGGCTGGCGGGCCAGGCTTGGGGCGTCGATGTGCCGGGTGCGTCGCCACACCACGGCGGCGGGCAGGCCATCGTTGGCGATGACGGTATCCCCGGTAGCCAGGGTTTCGACCGCCACCATGCCGCCTGGTGTGGGCACCGGGGTGCCGGCGGCAAGGCCGGCGATGCGGCTGAACAGGGTATCGCCGCCGCGGCCATCGTGGGCGGCGGCGCTGGCGCGGGCGGCGGGGTCATCGGGCAGGCGGATGGGCATGGCACCGTCGTGGGTTGCGGGGTGGGCATCATAGCCGGGTTTTGGCCGGCCCGGAACAACGCGGCGCCAACGAAAAACGCCGGGGACATGCCCCGGCGTTCGTCGTCAGTTCAACCAGCCGGTATCAGATATCGGCGCTGGCCGGACGATGATGCGGCGGCTCGATGGGATCGGCGGCGAAGATGTCGCGATCCTTGGTTTCCGGCACCCAGATCAGGCCGATGACGAAGGTGGCGCCGGCCACCACCACCACATACCAGAGGCCCGAGTAGATATCGCCGGTGGCCGCCACGATGGCGAAGGCGGTGGGCGGCAGGAAGCCGCCGAACCAGCCGTTGCCGATGTGGTAGGGCAGCGACATGCCGGAGTAGCGGATGCGGGTGGGGAAGAGTTCCACCAGCATCGCCGCCATCGGCCCGTAGACCATGGTGACGAGCAGCACCAGGATGGTGAGGAGCAGGATGGTCATCGGCCAGTTGACCTTGGCGGGGTCCGCACCGGCCGGGTAGCCGGCGCCGCGAATGGCCTCGGTTGACGCCTTCTCGAACGCCGTGTTCTTCGCCGCGGCTTCGGCACCGGCCTTGACCCGGTCAAACGCGGTGATTTGCTTGTCGCCGATCTTGATCGACGCCACCGTGCCAGCCGGGGCCATCACGTTGGTATAGTTCACCGAATTGCGTGCCAGGAAGGACTTGGCGATATCGCAGGACGAGGTGAAGGACGAGGTGCCGGTCGGGTTGAACTGGAACGAGCACTCGCTGGCGTCGGCGATCACCGTCACCGGGGACTTTTCGAGCGCGGCTTCCAGCGCCGGGTTCACTGCCGTGGTCAGGGCGTGGAACAGCGGGAAGTAGAGCAGCGCGCCGAGCAGGCAGCCGCCGAGGATGATCGGCTTGCGGCCGATCTTGTCGGACAGCCAGCCGAACAGCACGAAGAACGGCGTGCCGATGGCAAGCGAGCCGGCGATGGCGTAGTTCGCCGTGATGGGGTCCATCTTGAGGGTCTGGGTAAGGAAGAACAGGGCGTAGAATTGCCCACCATACCACACCACCGCCTGGCCGGCGGTGCCGCCGAGCAGGGCGAAGATGGCGATCTTGGCGTTGTCCCAGCGGCCGAACGCCTCGGTGAGCGGGGCCTTGGAGTGGGTGCCCTCTTCCTTCATCTTGGTGAAGGCCGGGCTTTCGGCGAGCTGCATGCGGATCCAGAGGGAGACCACGAGCAGCACGATGGAGACCAGGAACGGCACGCGCCAGCCCCATTCGGCGAAGGCGCCCGGTGTCATGCTGACACGCAGCAGCACGATGACCAACAGCGAGAGGAACAGGCCGACGGTGGCGGTGGTCTGGATCCACGAGGTGTAGAAGCCGCGGCGGCCGTGCGGCGCGTGCTCGGCCACGTAGGTGGCGGCACCGCCGTATTCGCCGCCGAGGGCCAGGCCCTGGATCAGGCGGCAGAGGATGAACAGCACGGGCGAGGCGATGCCCCAGGAGCCGTAGCCGGGCAGCAGGCCGACAATGAAGGTGGAGATGCCCATCAGCGTCATCGTCACCAGGAAGGTGTATTTGCGCCCGACGATGTCACCGAGGCGGCCGAACACCAGGGCGCCGAACGGGCGCACGGCGAAGCCGGCGGCGAAACCGAGCAGGGTGAAGATGAAGCCAGCGGTGGGGTTCACGCCCGAGAAGAAGTTGGCGCTGATATTGGCGGCCAGCGAGCCGGCCAGATAGAAATCGTACCATTCGAACACGGTGCCGGCGGAAGATGCGATAATGACCTTCCGTTCCTCGGCCGACATCGGCCTGATTTCCGCGTCGGAACGCGGAATGCGTGCTTGAGCCGCCATGATATTTTTGTCCTCCCTTGTGGGTAGAAGCCGTAAGTCAAGCCCACCGAATGGTGTGACTTATCATAAGCGGTTTGCAAAGCCCCTTTTTCACTGAAGCGCGACCGAAACCGCGCCCCGCGCTGTGTTGCGAAACCGCGGCGACTAAACGTGAGTTAATGCCTTGCCGCAACGTCGCCATGATCCCGACAATCCGTTGCCACCGCCGGGGTGCCTTATCCCGTTGTCAGGCAATTCCGCCCGACGCCAGGAAGACCCTCCGATGACCAGCTTCTCCCGCGTTGCTTTCGCCGCCGTTCTCGCCAGCAGCTTCGCATTCCCGGTCCTGGCCCAAACCACCGCCACCCCGGCGGCTGCTTCCCCCTCGGTGACCGCCCCCGCGGCGCCCCATGCGAAGAAGCCGGCGGTGAACACCAACATCCACCGCGTCGCCGCGCCCGGCACCGCCAAGCCGGCTGCCACCACGAAGCCCGCCGACGCGACCAAGCCGCAGGCCGACGCCAAGCCCACCGGCGGGTCCAAGCCGGTCACGGTGAAGCCGGCCGAGATCAAGCCGGCCGAAATCAAGCCGGCCTCCGCGCCCGCGCCGGTGGTTTCCGCCACGCCCGCCACGCCGGTTCCGGGTGCGGCCACCACCACGCCCAAGGCGACCAACTAGTCCGCAGCCTTCCCCGCAATACCCCCGCCCGGCAACGGGCGGGGGTTTTTGCATGCCCGGCCCCCGAACGGATCATTTGCACACGAACGATCGGCACCGTAGATACGCTGCGGATCAGCGGTTCCGGAGTTCCACGTGGCGCAGTCGGCAGTCCCCCCCGAGGCCGAAAACGTGCTCGGCGGCTATGCCCTCGAGGAGCAGGTGGGATTCCTGTTGCGCCGCGCCCACCAGCGCCATGCCGCGATCTTCCTCGAAACCATGGCGGCGCTTGACCTTACGCCCACCCAGTTCGCCGCTTTGGTCAAGATCATCGAGATCGGCCGGGTGACGCAGAACCTGCTTGGGCGGCTGACGGCGATGGACCCCGCCACCATCCAGGGCGTGGTGCGCCGCCTGGTCGATCGCCAGCTTGTCGAACGCGCACTTGATCCGATGGACCGCCGCACCAGCGTTCTGATACCCACCGCCGCCGGCACCGATCTCGCCGGCCGCGCCGTGATTTCCGCCCGCGCCATCACCGAGGCCACCCTGTCGCCCCTCGGCGCCGATGAGCGCGACACCCTGACCGCCCTGCTGCGCAAGCTGGGCTGACCGCGCTTTGAGGACCTCCGCCATGGACGCCGCCACAATCGGTTTCGGCTTCACCTTCGCCGACCTCGCCAGCCGCGATGGGCTGGTGCGGCTCGATCGCACGTTCGTCCAGCGCCTTGCGGAGGCGGCACCCGAAAACCACGCCCGCCTGATGGCCGCGCGGGCCGAACCTGGCAGCCTCGATGCCAAGGCGGAGGGTGCGCTGGTGGTGGACCTTGGCCCCGCGGTGGAGGATTTCGTGGCGGACCTGTTCGGCATCCAGGCCGAAATCGCCGCCATTCGCGAGGCCACCCTGGCGCTTGATCCGGTGCATGCGTGCAAGCGGCTGTTCGTGCAGCGCCAGGCTGTGCGCAAGCATCCGGATCCCACGGGGTTTGACGCGGCGGCGTTGCGCGCCGATCTCGAAGCCCGCATCGGCGGCCCGCTCACCGAACCGGCGTTTGCCGCGTTTGTCACCGCTTCCGAAGCGGATGCCGAGGCGACCGATCTTGCCGCCCGCTATGCTGCCTGGGCCACGCTGACGCCGGCCGGCCGTGCTCATCATGCCGGCGGCACGCTGTTCCGGGTGCCCGGCAAGGTGGACACCACGCGGCTGGTGCCGGTGGAGACCATCGAGCGGGACGGGGTGACGATGCTGCGGCTGCCCGAGCATGACTGGCGGGCGCGGGATGGCTTCGCCCTCACCGACGAAGGCATGTCCTGCCAGCAGACGCTGGATCAGATGAACTACTGCATCTGGTGCCACGAGCAGGGCAAGGATTCCTGCTCGAAGGGGCTGAAGGACCGCAAGACCGGGGCGTTCCAGAAGTCCCCCTTCAACGTGACCCTCGCCGGCTGTCCGCTCGATGAGAAGATCAGCGAGATGCATATGCTGCGGGCGCGCGGGCATGTGCTGGCGGCGTTTGCCACCATCGCGGTGGACAATCCGATGATGGCGGCCACCGGCCACCGCATCTGCAATGACTGCATGAAGGCGTGCATCTACCAGAAGCAGGAGGCGGTCGATATTCCGCAGGCCGAGACTTCGGTGCTGAAGGATGTGCTGGCGCTGCCCTGGGGGATCGAGCTTTACGCGCTGCTCACCCGCTGGAACCCGCTCGATATCCGCCGCCCGCTGCCCCGTCCGGATAGCGGGCGCAAGGTGCTGGTGGTGGGGCTTGGCCCGGCCGGATATACGCTGGCGCATCATTTGATGAATGACGGGCACACCATCGTGGCCGTCGATGGGCTCAAGATCGAGCCGCTCGGGTTTGATCCCGCCACGCCGGTGCGCGATGCCGCGGTGCTGTTCGAGAACCTCGATGACCGCGTGCTGGCCGGGTTTGGCGGGGTGGCCGAATACGGCATCACGGTGCGGTGGAACAAGAACTACCTGAAGCTGGTGCGGCTGCTGCTGGAGCGGCGGGCGGAATTCGCCATGTTCGGCGGGGTACGCTTCGGCGGCGGTGCGACGCTGGGGCTGGATGATGCGTGGGCGATGGGGTTCGACCATATCGCCATGTGCATGGGGGCGGGGAAGCCCACGGTGATCGACATGCCGAACAACCTGGCGCGCGGAGTGCGGCAGGCGAGCGACTTCCTGATGGCGCTGCAACTCACCGGGGCGGCGAAGAAATCCTCCATCGCCAATTTGCAGATCCGCATGCCCATCGTGGTGATCGGCGGCGGGCTGACGGCGATCGATACCGCGACCGAGAGCCTCGCCTACTATATCCGCCAGGTGGAGAAGTTCGCGCTGCGCTACCGTATCCTGGTGGCGGAGCGTGGGGAGGCCGCGGTGCGGACGCGTTGGAACGCCGAGGAGGCGGAGATTGCCGCCGAGTTTCTTGGCCATGCCGAGGCGGTTGCCGCCGAGCGGGCGAGCGCGGCCGGGCAGGGCAGGGCGCCGCATTTCGCGCCGCTGCTTGAATCATGGGGTGGCGCCACGCTGGCCTATCGCCGCCGCCTGCTCGATGCGCCGTCCTACACGTTGAACCACGAGGAAGTGGCCAAGGCGATGGAGGAGGGCGTGCGCTTCGCCGAGGGGCTTACGCCGGTTGCAGTCGAAATCGATCATCACGGCCATGCCGCCGGGCTGCGCGTGAAGCGGCCGGATGGCACCGAGGCGGTGCTGCCAGCCCGCGCTATCATCGTCGCCGCCGGCACCCAGCCCAACACGGTGCTTGCCCGCGAGGACGGCCGTATTCAGTTGGACGGCAAGTATTTCCAGGCGATCGACGCCGAGGGCGCCCCGGTGGCGCCTGAGCGCAATATCAGCAAGCCGGCCCGCGCCGATGTGCTGATGCATCGTGCCGCGGATGGCCGTTTTGCCTCGTTCTTCGGGGATTTGCATCCCAGCTTCTTCGGCAACGTGGTGAAGGCGATGGGCGGGGCGAAGCGCGGCTATCCGGTGGTGTCCGATATCCTGTCGCGCCGTCCGGCCACCGAGATTTCCGGCCCCGATCTGATCGCTGCGTGCCGGGATGCGTTCCAGGCACGGGTACATGAGGTTCGCCGCCTGACGCCCACCATCGTGGAGGTGGTGCTGCACGCTCCCGCCGCCGCGCGCGGCTTCAAGCCCGGGCAGTTCTATCGCCTGCAGAACTACGAGATGCTTGCCGCCCGCCATACCGATGCCGCCGGCACCACCGTGCTGGCCATGGAGGGCCTGGCGATGACCGGCGCCTGGACCGATGCCGAACGTGGGCTGGTTGCCGTCATCGCGCTCGAAATGGGCGGCAGTTCGGACCTGTGCGCCCATCTTGTGCCGGGCGAGCCGGTGGTGCTGATGGGGCCGACCGGGATGCCGACGGAAATCCATGCCGACACCACCGTGGCGCTGGTGGGCGGCGGGCTGGGCAATGCGGTGCTGTTCAGCATCGGCGCGGCGATGCGGGCGGCTGGGTCCAAGGTGCTGTACTTCGCCGGCTACAAGTCCCTCGCGGACCGCTACCATGTGGAGAATATCGAGGCTGCTGCCGACGTGATTGTTTGGTGCTGCGACGAGGCGCCGGGCTTCACCCCGGGCCGCCCGCAGGACCGCACCTTCAGCGGCAACATCGTGCAGGCGATGGCGGCTTATGCGGCCGGCCGGCTTGGCGCGCCCGCGATCCTGCTGTCGGACGTGGAGCACATCATCGCCATCGGCTCGGATCGGATGATGCAGGCGGTAGGTGTGGCGCGGCATGGGGTGCTGGCGCCTTACCTCAAGGCGGGGCATTCGGCGATCGGGTCCATCAACTCGCCGATGCAGTGCATGATGAAGGAGGTCTGCGCGCAGTGCCTCCAGGCCCATGTCGATCCGGTGACCGGGGCCCGCACGGTGGTGTTCTCCTGCTTCAACCAGGACCAGGCGCTCGACCATGTCGATTTCCCGGCGCTGAATGAGCGGTTGCGGCAGAACGGGCTGCCGGAGAAGCTGACGGCGCAGTGGATCGACCGGACGTTGCAAGAACTTAATGTCCGTCCGGCTGTCGCGGCCGAATAGCTGCCGTTTTTGGCCCGGACGCCTGGCGTGCGCGCATTGCGTGGCACGCGCGGCGCCACTATGTTCGTGTCGTCGTGTGTATGGGCTGAAAAGGTATCATGATTGGCGTTACTGACCGCGGGACTGACCGGGCGTGAATGAAGTCACGGCGCCGCGGGTATCCGTGCTGATGGCTGCTTATAATGGTGGCGCACTCATCCGGCATAGTATTGAAAGTCTGTTGGCCCAGACGTTCGAGGACTTCGAAGTGGTTGTCGTCGATGACGGTTCGACTGACGGTACCGTGGCGACCATCGAGTGCTTCCAGGACCCTCGGGTGCGCCTGATCCGCAATCCTGACAACCTCGGCGTGGTGGGCGCCCGCAACCGGGCCTTCGAGCATGCGCGTGGCAACTACATCGCCATCCTCGACCAGGACGACCTCAGCCGGCCCGATCGGCTCGCAGCCCAGGTGGCGTTCCTGGATGCCCATCCGGGCGCGGTGATGGTGGCCAGCGACGTGGACATCATCGAGAACGGGGCCGAGCGACCGAGCGGGCGGGTGTATGGCGATGGCGGCAATGCCAATGCGGTGAAGTGGATGCTGCATATCGGCAACCCGTTGTATCACTCCTCGATCATGTATCGCGGCGCCGCGGCCCGGCGGCTTGGGGAGTATCTTCGCAAGGACTACGAGCTTTGCGAGGACTATGAGTTCTATATCCGCCTGCTCGGCCAGGGCGAGATTGCCATCATGCCGGAGCGCCTGACGGTGATCCGTGAGCATTCCGGGCGGGCGTCCAAGCGCTTCACCGAGGCGTTGAATATCAACGCGGTCAAGCTGCTGCGTGATCTTTATGCGCCGGAGCTAGGCGGGGATGCGCAGGAGGCGGCGGTGCTGGTGATCAATCATCTCGCGTCGGGCGATCCGGTGCCGGATGCGGCGGCGCTGGCGCGGCTTGGTGGCCTGCTCGATCGTCTCGTCATTGCGTTCACCGCCAACCTGCCGGCGCGGGATCGGACCGCGATTGCCGATTATTCCGGCCATCTGTGGTGGCGCCTGGTGCGTGCGAGCCTGCGGGCGGGCCGGCTGCCGCTGTTCGGGGGGGCGTTCGAGCGGCCGAAGGTGTCCGCGTGCGGGCGGATGGGGCGGCTGGATATCGTGCTGAGCGCTTTCGTCGGCCTGTTCCGGCGCGCGGCGTCCTGATACCGAAATTCCGGGGTGGTTTGATGGGCGGACGGGGTGCGCTTTTCAATTGCGAATGACTCGCAGTCGCGGTATAGGCTTCGTAACACCCCCGTCCGCCGGAGAAACCTTATGCGTCGTGTTGTTCTGCCCGCGCTTGCCGCGGCCGCCTTGATGCTTGGCGTGCCCGCGTTGGCCCGCGAGTACCCCATCGGCAAGCCGGTGAAGCAGGCCGGGATGGAAATCGGCGCTGTCTATTTGCAGCCGATCGAAATGGACCCGCCCGGCATGATGCGGGCCGCGGCGGACAGCGACATTCATCTGGAGGCCGACATCAAAGCGACCAAGGGGAACAAGAACGGCTTCCCGGATGGGGAATGGGTGCCGGCGTTGGCGGTGCGCTACGAACTGGTGAAGATCGACAGCGGCCAGAAGGTTGAAGGCGCCATGATGCCGATGGTGGCCAATGACGGGCCGCACTACGGCGACAACGTCAAGCTGTTCGGCCCGGGCAAGTACCGGCTGACGCTGACCGTCACCCCGCCTGGCGCGGAGCAGCATTTCGGCCGCCATGTCGACAAGGAAACCGGCGTCGGCGCGTGGTTCGCGCCCTTGCAGGTGCGGCAGGACTTCACCTTCGCCGGCATCGGCAAGAAGGGGGCCTACTAGGGCGGCATGGTCAGAGATCGTACCGCGCCATGACCCGCGCCAGACCCCTGGCCGCCCTCCTTGTTGCCGCCGCGATTGCCTGGGCGGCGCCGGGGGCGGCGGAGGATATGCCGGTGTTCCGCATCGTGATGAAGGACGGCACGATCACACCTGCCCGTCTCGCGGTGCCGGGCAATCGGCCGTTCAAACTTGAGATCACCAATGCCGGGCGCACGCCGGCGGAATTCGAGAGTCTGGCGCTGCACAAGGAGCGGGTGCTGGTGGCGGGCGCCAGTTCGTCATTGGTGTTCCGCCGGGTGGAGCCCGGCGAGTACGAGTTCTTCGACGACTTCCACCCCGAGGCCCGCGCCGTGCTGGTGGCGAAGTAGGGCCCGGCATTGTCCCGCACCCTCATCGACCACAGGATCTCCCCGCAACCGGGTGCCGCGCGCCTCGCCCTGCGGCGCCTGGGTGACCGGATGGCGCGGCATCGTGCCGCCATCCAGGCGGTGCAGTGGGTGGTGGTGGCAAGCTACCTGGTGCTGGTGGCGGTGCCGGCTTTCCTGCCGCTGCCGCCCGCCACCGCGCATCTCTGGAATGACCTGACGCTGTTCGCGCAGTTCGCCTTCTGGGGCGTCTGGTGGCCTTTCGTGCTGCTCAGCATGGTGCTGATCGGGCGCACCTGGTGCGGGGTGTTCTGCCCCGAGGGCGCGCTCACCGAGTTTGTCAGCCGCCGCAGCCTCGGGCTGGCGGTGCCGCGCTGGATCACCTGGCGCGGATGGCCGTTCGTGGCCTTCGTCTGCACCACCGTGTACGGCCAGATGGTCAGCGTGTACCAGTATCCCGCACCGGTGCTGGTGGTGCTGGGCGGTTCAACCGCCATGGCGATCGGGGTCGGCCTGGTCTATGGGCGCAACAAGCGGGTGTGGTGCCGCTATCTCTGCCCGGTGAGCGGGGTGTTCGGGCTGATGGCGAAGCTGGCGCCGGTGAGTTTCCAGGTGGACCAGGACGCATGGCTGCGCTCGCAGCACCGGGGCGCGCGGCCGGCCTGGGTGGATTGCGCGCCCCTGGTGCCGATCCGCACGATGCGCGGCGCGTCGGCCTGCCACATGTGCGGCCGGTGCAGCGGATTGCGCGACGCGGTGCGGCTCGACCTGCGGCTGCCCGGCCAGGAGGTGGTGCGCGTGGCCGGCGAGCATGCGAACCCGTGGGAGACGGCGCTGATCCTGTTCGGCCTTATGGGCGTCGCGGTCGGGGCGTTCCACTGGTCTGCCAGCCCCTGGTTCGTCGCCGCCAAGCAGGTGGTGGCGGAATGGCTGGTGGAGGCCGGCATCGTCTGGCCGCTCGACACCACCGCGCCATGGTGGGTGCTGACCGACTATCCCGCGCGCAATGATGTCTTGACGCTGCTCGATGGCGGCATGCTGCTCGGCTATATCGGGGTGACCGCGGTGGTTCTCGGTGGTGCCTATGCGGCGCTGCTCGCGGTCGGCCTGCGCCTGTCCGGCGCATGGACGCAAGCGCGGTTCCACCATCTCGCCCAGAGCCTGATCCCGGTGGCCGGATGCGGCGTGTTTCTCGGCCTGAGCGCCACCACGGTGACGCTGCTGCACGGTGATGGCATCGAGGTGCCGCTGCTGGACGCGGCGCGGCTGGTGCTGCTGGCGGGATCGCTGCTGTGGTCGGTGGTGCTGGCGTGGCGCATCGCCGGGCTTTGGCTCACCGGGCCGCGCCGCTTTTTGCCGGTGGTTGGGGTGGCGGCGTGCGGGGTGGTCGCCGGCTTCGCCTGGGCGCTGCTGTTCTGGATCTGGTGAGGGGGCGGGTTCTCCGTCAATCCCCGGCCGCGAACGCATGCGCGGTGCCATGCACCATGATCGCGACGGTGGCGCCGATGTCCGGCGCGGCGATGCCGGGTTGGCGCAGGGCCACCGTCTCGCCGGACTGCAGGCGCAGGGTGACGGCGCAGGCCGGGCCCGCGAAGTCACAGTCCAGCACCTGCGCGAGGGCGGCGCCGGGGGTGGGGGCGGCGAGGCTCACCTGCTCCGGGCGGAGCAGGATGTCGGCCGCTCCCTGCCGCCGCGCATCGTCCACCGCGACCGGCCCGAGCGCGCAGTCCGCCACGCCATCGGCCAGCGTGGCCGGCAGGATGATCGCCTCGCCGAGGAAACTGGCGATCATCGGCGTCAGCGGGCGGAGATAGAGTTCGCGCGGGGCGCCCACCTGCAACAGCCGCCCGCCGCCCATCACGGCGACCTGGTCGGCGAAGGACAGCGCCTCGGTCTGGTCGTGGGTGACCAGGATGGTGGCGATGCCGGCATCCGCGAGCAGCGTCGCCACCGCCTTGCGGGTGGCCGCCCGGAGGCCGGTATCAAGCGCGGAGAACGGTTCGTCGAGCAGCATCAACCGGGGTTTGCGGGCCAGGGCGCGGGCGAGCGCCACGCGCTGCTGCTGCCCGCCGGACAGGGCATCGGGCCGTCGGCTGGCCATGGCGATGGGGAGCCCCACCATGCCGAGGAGTTCGGCGATACGCGCCGCCTGCCCGCGCAGGTTTCCGGGCAGGCCGAAGCCGATGTTTTCCGCCACGTCCAGATGCGGGAACAGGGCGCCGTCCTGCATCACCACACCCACGCCGCGGCGGAAGGCCGGCATGGCGGCGGCGCCGTCGGCGAGGAGTTCGCCGTCCAGCACGATGCGGCCGGTGTCTGGCGCCTCGAAGCCGGCGATGAGGCGGAGCAGGGTGGTCTTGCCGGAGCCGGAGGGGCCGACGATCGCGGTGCGGCTGCCCGCCGCGACGCCGAGGCTGACGCCGAGGCTGACGCCATCGAGCGCCAGCACGGTGCCGTAGCGCTTGGACACGTGGTCGATGCCGAGGAACGTCATCGTCCCGCTGCCTGAAGCGATTGCGCGTGGAGCAGCCAGGTCAGCGGCAGGGCGAACAGGATCATCAGCACCGCATACGGCGCGGCGGCGGCGTAGTCGATCTCGCTGCTGTGGGCCCAGAAGGCGGTGGCGAGGGTCTGGGTGCCGGTGGGGGCGAGCATCTGGGTTGCGGTCAGTTCGTTGGTGATGCCGAGCGCCACCAGCGCCATGCCGGCGGCGGCGCCCGGCGCGGCCAGACGCAGGGTGATCGCCCACAGGGCGGCTGCCGGGCGCCGTCCCAGGCTCGCGGCGGCCTGCTCCAGTTCGACCGGTGCCTGGGAGATGCTCGCCCGCAGGCTGAGCAGGGCGCGCGGCAGGAACATCAGCACATAGGCGGCCACGATGGTCACGGAGGTCTGGTAGAGCGGCAATGCCATGCGCACCGTGAGGAACACCAGGGCCAGCGCCACCACCACGCCGGGCAGGGCGCCGACGATGTAGTTGCAGGCTTCGAGGATGCGCTGGAGATGTCCGGGCGCGCGGACCGACAGCCAGGCCATGGGAATGGCGGCGAGCACGGTGAGCATGCCGCCGGCGCAGGCCAGCAGCAGGGTCTGTGCCAGTGCGGCGCCGATTTCGCCGAACTGCCAGATCGCGCCGCCGCCGGCGATCAGCCAGCGCAGCAGGGTGGCGCCGGGGATGCCCAGGGTCAACGCGGCGACGCCGGCCGGCAGCAGGAGGCACGGCAGCGTGGCGGCACCCAGCCTGGTTCGCGGGCGCGTTCGGGCCGCCCCCGAGCCCAGCCGCGCATAGCGGGCCGCGCCGCGCACCCGGGATTCCAGGCCGAGCAACCCGAGGCAGCACAGCACCAGCACGCATGACAGCATGTTCGCCGCCGGGCCGTTGTACGCGGACTGGAATTGGTCGAGGATGGCGGTGGTGAAGGTGTCGAAGCGGATCATCGCGAACAGACCGTATTCGGCCATCAGGTGCAGCCCGACCAGCAGCCCGCCGCCGCACAGGGCAAGCCGCAATTGCGGCAGCACGACGCGGCGGAAGACCTGCCATGGTGTCTGGCCCAGCGAGGCGGCGATGTCCTCCAACGCGGGATCGAGGCGGCGCAGGGTGGCGGCCACCGGCAGGTAGAGGAACGAGAAATAGGCGAAGACCGAGATCATCACGCCCGCCGGCAGGCCGTGCAGCCCGGGCAGGACGGTCACCCAGGCGTAGCTGTGCACGAAGGCCGGCACCGCGAGTGGCGCCACGGCTAGCCAGGTCCAGATAGGTGTGCCTGGCAGGTCACTCCGCTCGGTCAGCCAGGCCAGCGCCATCGCCAGGCCGGCGCAGAGCGGAACGGTGAGCACCACCAGCATGGCGGTGTTGGCCAGCAATTCGCCCACGCGCGGGCGGAACACCAGGGCGATGGCCGTGGGCCAGCCGGCCTGCGCCCCGGCCCAGCCGGCGATCCCGAGCGGGGTCAGGGCGGCGAGGGAGATCAGGAGCGCGGCCGCGGCGAGCCAGCGGTTGCGTGTCGGCCGCATTGGCCCGGCCGGCGGCGCTACAACAATCCGGCCTGGATCATCAGTTCGCCAACCCTGCGGCTGTTCAATTCGGACGGGTTGATCGGCGGCGCCTGCAATTTGTCGAGCGGTTCCAGTTTCGGATGGGACGCGGCGCCGAGGCCGACCGCGTATTCGAAGGAGTCGCCGGTGCGCAGGATGTTCTGCCCGCCCTGGCCGGCGATCCAGCGCAGGAAGGCCTGGGCCTGCGGCTGGCGCTTGCTCGATGCCAGGACGCCGCCGCCGGAGAGGCTGACGAAGGCGCCGGGGTCCTGCCCGCGGAAGTAGTGCAGGGCGGTGTGGTTGCTGTTCTCGCCGGTCTTCGCCTGATCGCCGAACCAGTAGTAGTGGTAGATTACCGCGCCATCGATCTCGCCGGCGTTGACCGCCTTCATCGCCACGCCGTTGCCGCGATAGGCGACGGCGTTTGCCTTCATCGCGGTGAGCCATGCCGCGGTGGTGGCCTCGCCGCGGCTGGCCAGCAATGCGCCGACGATGGCCTGGAAATCGGCCCCGGAGGGCGAGGCGGCCCAACGGCCCTTCCAGTGCGGGGCGGCGAGATCGAGCAGCGATGCCGGCAGTTGTGCGGTCGTCAGGCGTGACGTGTTGTAGGCGAAGACCGTGCTGCGCGCGGCGATGCCCATCCAGTGGCCGTTGGCGGGCCGGAACCCGGGCGGGACCAGCGCGAGGGTGTCGGCGGCAACGGGCGCGAACAGGCCGGCGTTGTCCACCAGTGCCATGGCCGGCGAGTTCTCGGTGAGGAACACGTCCGCAGGGGAAGCCTTGCCTTCCTGGACGATCTGGTTGCCCAGTTCGGTGTCTCCGCCGCTGCGCATGGTCACGGCGATGCCGGTTTCGCGGGTGAAGGCCTCGATCCAGGCCTTGGTCAGGCTGACATGCTGGGCGTTGTAGACGACGAGGGGCGCGCCGTCCGGGCTGGGCTGCGCCGTGGCGGCGCGGGCGGCCGGGAGCAGGCCGGCGAGCAGGACAAGTCCGCATGAGCGCCGGGAGATGGAGAAAGTCATGCGAACCTCGCTGGCAGGCCGGAATATGCAATCGTTCTTTAATTGCCACGATAAAAGACGTAATTGCGACGCAGTCGCAATACAGGGGGTGCCCGGGCATGTCCACCCTTCATGCTGCGGTGCGCGCGGATCGCTTTCGCTTCAGCGCACCCGGAAGCTGAGCGGCACCACGATTTCCACCGTGGCGGCGGTCACCTCGTCGGGGAGCGGCGGCAGTGGCTGGGCGCGTTGCACCAGCGCCTGCGCCTCGGCGTCGAGCAGCGGGAAGCCGGAGCCCTGTTCCAGCCGTACCGAGAGCACCCGGCCGGCGCGGTCCATCACGACACGCACCAGCGTGGTGCCTTCCTGGCGGCGTTGCTGCGCCTCGGCGGGATAGCGCTTGTGGCGTGCCAGATGGGCGAACAGCCGCGATGTCCAGCTTGCCGGCACCGCGACCGGACGCGGCGGGGGCACGGCCGCCGGTGCCGATGTGGGTGTGGGCTGGGGTGTGGGCGCCGGTGGGGCGGCCATCGGGCGTGGCGCCTGCCGGGGTACCGGGCGCGGCGGTGGCTTCGGCGGGTCTGGCTTGGGCGGTGGCGCGGGCGCGGGCTCGGGCTGCGGTACGATGTCGGGCGGGGGAGGGGGCGGTGCCTCGGGTGGCGCGGGCTCGGGCACGGACTCCGGTGCGGGCATGGGCTCCGGCGCGGGCTCCAGGTCGATCAGCACCGCCAGCGGTGGCGGCTCCATCACCAGCGCGGCGCGCGACAGCCACCACGCCCCCGCCGCGAGGTGCACCGCCGAGACAAGGATCAGCGATCCCGCCCAGCGAAGCGCCGGCTGGGCATGATATGGCGGCGAAACGCTCATTTCGTCTCGGGGCGCTCCAGCCCGACCAGTGCCACCTTCAGGAAGCCGGTGGCGCGCAGGCGGTTCATCACCTCCATCAGGTCGCCATAGGGCACCAGGCGATCGGCGCGCAGGAAGATGCGTTGATCGTGGTCGCCGCCGGTTGTGGCCTCCAGGGCGGCGGCCAACCCGTCCGGCGGTACCGGGGCCTCGCCCAGCCGCAGCGAGAGATCGGCCTGCACCGTCAGGAACACCGGCTGCGCCGGGCGCGGCTGCGGCGCGGCGCTGATGCCGGGCAGGTCCACCGGCACATCGATCGTGGCCAGCGGTGCGGCCACCATGAAGATGATCAGCAGCACCAGGATCACGTCGATGAACGGCGTGACGTTGATGTCGTGCACCTCCTGCGGCGCGTCGTCCTCGCCGGGGAGCGGTATCGCCATGGTGCTATTCCGCGGCGCTGTGCAGCGGCACCGGGCGGGGCCGGGGCTGGGCCGCCCGGTCAAGGTCCCGCGAGACCAGCACCTGCAGCGCGATCGACAGGTCTCCGACCAGGCCGCGATGCCCGGCCAGGGCGCGGGTCAGCGCGTTGTAGATCAGCACCGCGGGAATGGCCGCCACCAGACCGGACGCGGTGGCCAGCAGCGCCTCCGCGATCCCGGGCGCCACCACCGCGAGGTTGGTCGTCTGCGTGTGCGAGATGCCGATGAATGCATTCATGATGCCCCACACCGTGCCGAACAGCCCGACGAAGGGCGCGCAGGAGCCGATGCTGGCGAGGATGCCGATGCCGCGGCCGGCCCGGCGGCCGATCGCCTGTTCCAGCCGGTGCATGGCCACGGCGATACGGTCACGCACGCCCGGGGCGGGCAGGCCGGCGGAATGGGCGATCTCGGTGCGGATGATGGCAAGCTTGGCCGCCTCGTGCGCGCCCTGGGTGGCGGTGAATTCGTCCAGGGAGGACGCAGCCTGGGCGGCGCGGAGGCTGCGCCGCAGCGCCCGGCGGGCGGCGGCAAGCTCCAGCCATTTGGCCAGCAGCACCGTCCAACTCAGCACCGAGGCCAGGGCGAGCACGATCATCACCGTTTTCACCACGCTGTCGGCGGCGAGGAACATGCCGAGCGGCGTGAGGTCGGGTGGCGGCAGGAGCGCGGTGGTGGCTGGGAGCGGCATGGCGGGTTCCGGATGCAGGTCGTTCAATCGCCAGGCTGGGTGGCGGCCTGGCGGGCGAGATCGAGCCGGCGGCGGTTGCGTTGCCGCAGCAGCCACATGGCAAGCCCGGTCACCGAGAAGACCGGCAGCGCCACGCCGGCCAGCACGGTGAGGCCGCGCCAGATGGGCCCCGCGCCGGCGCCGGCGTGCAGGTCACGCGCCCAGCGCCAGGCCTGTTCGGCGCGCGAGTAGCCGGCGGGGCCCTGAAGCGACAGCAGCCTGGTTCCAGCGCCATCAATGGTGGCGATGGCGGTGCCGGCGGCACCGGCGCCCGGCGGGGCCAGCACGACGCGAAACGGGTCGCCGGCGGTGATCGGCAGGATGACGAAGCGGGGGCGCGCGCCGGGCAGTGCGGCGGCGGCGAGCGCCATCGCGGCATCGAGGTCGTGGTGCGCCAACGCCGGTCCTGGTCCAGCCGCCACCTGGCGCGCCGGGCTGCCGGTGGCCAGGCCCATCCAGCCACGCAGCGTCTGCGGGAAGCCGAGCATCACCCCGGTCATCGCGTTCACCACCAGCACCAGGGCGATCCAGATACCCACGGCGCCGTGCAGCCGGCGATGGAAGCGCACGCCCTTGGCGGAGGCGGAGAACGTGAAGGCGGACCGCCACTGCCGCGACTGCGGCCACCAGAGCGGAATGCCGGCGAGGGTCAGGAACACCAGTGCCACGCCGCACCAGCCCACGATGCCGCGGCCATTGTATTCGGGCAGCATCAGGTTGACGTGCAGGGTGCGCACGGCGCGCAGGATGCCGCCTTGCGGGGCGTCGCCGCCGATCCGCGCCAGGGTTACCGGATCAATGCGGATGGCGGGGGCGTTGCGGCCGGCGAAGGCCACCACGGCGGCGTCGCCCGGATGCGCCGGGGGCGCGTAGCGCAGGGGGAGGGTGCCGCGCGGGGCCATGGCCGTGGCGGCGGCGACGATCTCGGCATCCAGGTGGGGTTGGCCGAGGCTCGCCTCCGGCCCATGCGGCCACACCGGTTCCAGGGTCAGCACGGCGCCCGTCACCCCCAGCAGCAGCATGGGCAGGATCGCGGCCAGGCCGATCCAGCGGTGGAGTCTGCGTAGCCAGGACAGCATCGTCATCATCGTCATACCTCGGCCCAACGGCGCAGCAGGTTGTGGTAGACGCCGGTGATCTGGACCACCGCGGGGTGGTCGGGCACGGCCGCCCCCAGGTGCTGGATCGCGCTGTCCAGATCGTAGAGCATTGCGCGCGCGGGGTCTTCGCGGACCATGCTCTGGACCCAGAAGATCGCCGCCAGCCGCACGCCCGCGATCACCGGCTCCACCCGGTGCAGGCTGGAGGCGGGGTAGAGCACCATGTCCCCGGGCGCGAGCTTGACGGCGTGGGTGCCGTAGCTGTCGGCGATGGTAAGCTCGCCGCCGGTGTAGCTTGCCGGATCGGACAGGAACAGCGTTGCCGACAGGTCGCAGCGCATGCGGCGGAGCTGGCCGGCGGGTTGGCGCAAAGCGGTGTCCACATGGGTGCCGAAGGTCTCGCCCGGACCGTAGCGGTTGAACATCGGTGGGAATACGCGGTGCGGCAGCGCGGCGGAGATGAACGCCGTGTTGCGTTCCAGCGCCGCCAGGATGCGTTCGCCCAGCGCCTGCGCCACAGGATGATCCTCGGCGAGTTGGCCGTTGCGCTTCACGCGCGCGGCGAGGTAGCCGGTGGTGCGCCGGCCATCCTCCCATTCGGCGGCGGCCAGCGCCTCGCGAAACTGCCCGACGGTATCGCCATCGAGCACGCCGGGGATGGTGAGCAGCATCGTCTCAGAGCCGAAAACTGGCGGTGAGCAGCACGGAGCGCCCGGCGCCCGGCACCACGTGCGCGGGATGCAGCAGGTCGTAGTATTTCACGTTGGTGAGGTTGTAGCCGTTGAGCTGGATGTCGACCTCGTCATTTACCGGCATGCGGGCCATCACCTGTGCGGTGGTGTAGCCGGGTGCCCGCAGGAAGGCGCCGGTGGTGGTATTGGGCGTGATGCTGGCGAAGCGGCTATCGACATGCTGTACCCCGCCGCCGACCGTCAGGCCGTGCCAGGGCGTGGTGTAGGTGGTCCAGGCGCTGAACGTGTTCTGCGGCGTGTTGGCGAGCGGCCGGCCGAGCGAGGCCGGGACGCCTTTCACCACCCTGCCGGCGAGATAGGAATAGCCGGCGATGACCTGCCAGGTGTCGCTGATGCGGCCGGTGGCGCCGATCTCGAACCCCTTCACCTCCTGGTCGCCGCCCAGGATGTTGAAGGCGGCGTTGTTGGGGTCCGGGATGCGGGCGTTCAGCTTCTCGATCTGGAAAATCGCGCCGTTCAGCGTCAGTCGTTCGCCCAGCAGGTCCCACTTGGCGCCGAACTCGACGGTCTCGTTCTTCTCGGGCGCGAGGCCGGCGGTGTTGGTGGCCAGCGTGAGGGATTCGGCCGAGGGGTTGAACGAAGTGCCGTGCGAAACATAGACCGCCGATGCCTTGGTGGGCTTGAAGGTGAGGGCGATGCGGTAGCTGACCGGGCTGTCGGTGCGGTGCAGGTTCACCGCCGGGGCGACGGTCTGGCTGTATTCGGTGTCGAACCTGTCCCAGCGCAGGCCGCCGGTAAGGTCCCAGTGCTCGCCGAGCTTGATGGTGTCCATGGCGTAGGCGGCCAGCATGCTGGACGTGGTGTTGACCCGCGTGCTGGCGCGGACGGTGCCGGCGAGGAGGTCATCCGGATTGGGATTGAGGAGGGAGGTGCCGGGCACGCCGGTATAGGTGAAGCGCACCGGGCGGGAGGTCTCCTGCCCGGCCTCGATGCCGGTGACGACCGTGTGGGCCAGCGGGCCGGTGCTGAAGCGCAGGGTTGCGTCGGCCTGCCAATCGAGCAGCGTCTCGGTGCTTTGCACCGCGATCTGGTTGCGGTTGACCAGGATCGCGGACAGCGGGGTGGCGCGGGTGACGCCGGGGTAGATGATCTGCGGCTCGGTGATGCGGCCAGCGCGGCCGTAGCTGCCGTAGCGGATCTGGCTGTGCAGGCTGAGGCTGTCGCTGAATTCGTGTTCGATGCGGCCGGTGACCACGTCGACATTGGTGCGCAGGTAGTCATTGTCCTTGAAGCCGTAGAAGTTGCCGGGGTTCACCGGGGCGGGGCGCTCGAATAGCCAGGGCAGGCCGTAGTCCGGCGTGTCGTATTCCTGGACGTGCAGGTAGTTCAGGTACACCCGCGTCGGCGTGCCCAGGCCGAAGGCGATCGAGGGGGCGACGCCGAGGCGGCGGTACATGCTGGCGTCGCGACCGGCGACGCCGTTTTCGTCCAGCATCACATTCAGCCGGACCGCGGCGCCCGGCATTCCATCGATGGCGCGGTTCACGTCAGCGGTGATGCGCCTGGTGCCGTCGGTGCCGATTGAGGTGCTGCCGGCGGTGATCGGGTCGAGGCCGGGCTGCTTGCTCGCCTGGTTGATCACGCCGCCGGTGGAGCCGCGGCCGAACAGCACGGAGGAGGGGCCTTTCAGCACCTCGATGCTCTCCTGGTTGAACGGGTCCCGGTAGTAGCTGCCGAAATCGCGCATCCCGTCGAGGAAGAAGTCATTGCGGGCGGTGAAGCCGCGTAGTGTCAGGTTGTCGCCCTGCGCGCCCGCCTCGCCGGCCGCGAGGCTGACGCCGGGGACCATGCGGAGCGCGTCGCGGGTGGTGGTGATGCCCTGGTCCTGGATGACCTGTTGCGGGATGACGTTGATGGATTGCGGCGTGTCGAGCAGCGGTTGGCTGAGCTTGGACAGCGCGGGGATGGTGCTCTGGTAGTCGCTGCGGCTGGCGTTGCCTTCGACGTCGATGGCGGGCAGGCGGATGGTTTCCTGCTCGGTGGCCGGCTGGGCGGCGGTTTGCGCGGCTGCGATGCCCGCGACCGCGGTGACGCCGATGGCGCCGCCCATGGCGATGCGGAGGGGGAGCAGGGAGGGTGTCGATTGGGTCATGGCATGCTTTATATGCGAATGATTCTCACTTGCATATTAACTATCGGATCGGCATTGCATTGCCAAGATGCAATTCGCGGAAAATTCGCCATGGCCCTCGCCCGGTTCCTCCACCGCTTTTTTGCCCGCCCGAAGCCGCGCGCCGCCGCACTCCAGGGGGTGCCGGTGGAGGTGGTGCGGGCGATGACGGCGGCGGAGTGGCGGACCCTGTTGGCCGGCCCGCTTGACCAGGCCGTTCCGCGGATCGAGGCGGCGGCGCGGGATGGGGTGGTGGAGGCGATGCTGGTGTTGGGGCAGATGCTGCTCGATGGGCGGGCAGTGGCGCGCGACCCGGCCTGGGCCGCCGCCTGGTTCGCCGTGGCGGCGGCGGCGGGAAACCCGATGGGTACGAACATGCTCGGGCGGTGCCACGAATGCGGCTGGGGCGTGCCGGCCGATCGCGCGCGCGCGGCGGACCTTTATGCCCGGGCGGCGCAAGCGGGGCTGGATTGGGCGCAGTTCAACCTGGGCATGATGGCGCTACGCCAGGGCGAGCGGGGGCGGGCGGAAGGGCTGTTCCGGGCGGCGGCGGCGCAGGGACACGCGAAGGCGATGAACATGCTGGCCATGCTCGCCCCGCACGGCGCCGCGGCCTGGTATCGCGGGGCGGCGGAGGGGGGAGACTTTCGCGGGCAGTTCAACCTCGGCTGCGTGCTCGCCGAGGCGGGCGAGGCCGAGCAGGCCTGCGTTTGGTTCGGGCGGGCGCTTGCCTCGGGCAATCCGGACGTGCTGGCGGGCATGGTGGCGCTGGCCGCCCATTCCCATGCCGGGCTGCGGGCGCTGGGCGAGGCGGCACTTCGCCGCCGGGCCAGGGCGGCACGGGGTTGAGCAGCGCGCACCGCCCGCCGATGCGCGCTGCTTCCATGCTGCCGGGCCGACTGGCTCAGCCGAGGTCGAAGCGGTCCAGGTTCATCACCTTGCTCCACGCGGCCGCGAAGTCCGTCACGAACTTCCCCGCCGCGCCTTCGCACGCGTAGACCTCCGCCAACGCCCGCAACTGCGTGTTTGACCCGAACACGAGATCCACCCGGGTGGCGGTCCATTTCACCGCGCCGGTTGCGCGATCGCGGCCTTCGAACACATCGCAATCGTCCGAGGTGGGCCGCCATGCCGTGTCCATGCCGAGCAGGTTGACGAAGAAGTCATTCGTCAGCACCCCCGGCCGCCTGGTGAATACGCCGTGCGGCGCGCCGCCGGCATTGGCGCCGAGCACGCGCAGGCCGCCCACCAGCACCGTCATCTCCGGCGCGCTCAGCGTGAGCAGTTGCGCCTTGTCGACCAGCATCTCCTCGGCCGAGACGGTGTAGCGGGCTTTGCGGAAGTTGCGGAACCCATCCGCCTCAGGTTCCAGGACAGCGAAGGACTCGGCGTCCGTCTGCGCCTGTGACGCATCCGTTCGCCCCGGCGTGAATGGCACGGTCACCTGCTGGCCGGCCGCCTTGGCCGCCTGCTCGATCGCCGCACCGCCGCCGAGCACGATCAGGTCGGCGAGCGAGACCTGCTTGCCGCCGGTGGCCGTGGCGTTGAACGCCGAACGGACCCCCTCCAGCGCCGCCAGCACCGCGGCCAGCCCGGCCGGCTGGTTCACCTCCCAGTCCTTCTGCGGTGCCAGGCGGATGCGCGCGCCGTTGGCACCGCCCCGCCGGTCGGACCCGCGATAGGTGGATGCCGAGGCCCAGGCGGTGGCGACCAGTTGCGAGACGGACAGGCCGGTGGCGAGGATCCGCGCCTTCAGTGTTGCGATGTCGGCCGCATCCACCAGTGCGTGCGTCACCGGCGGAACCGGGTCCTGCCAGATCAGCTCCTCGGCCGGCACGAAGGCGCCGAGGTAGCGCGCACGCGGCCCCATGTCACGGTGTGTCAGCTTGAACCAGGCGCGGGCGAAGGCATCGGCGAACTGCTCGGGATGGGCGAGGTAGCGCCGCGAGATCGGCCCGTAGAGCGGGTCCAGCTTCATCGCCATGTCCGCCGTGGTCATGATCGGCGGATGGCGCCGGCTCGGGTCATGGGCGTCCGGCACGGCATCGGCGAGCGCGCCGTTGGCCGGGACCCACTGCCAGGCGCCGGCCGGGCTCTTGGTCAGCTCCCACTCGTGATTGAGCAGGTTCTCGAAATAGTTGTTGTCCCACTTGATGGGGTTGGTCGTCCACGCGCCCTCGATGCCGCTGGTGATGGCATCGACGCCCTTGCCGGTGCCGAAGCTGCTCCTCCAGCCGAGGCCCTGCTCCTCGATCCCGGCCCCCTCCGGCTCGCGGCCGACATGGGTGGCCGGGCCGGCGCCATGGCATTTGCCGAAGGTGTGGCCGCCGGCGGTGAGCGCCACGGTCTCCTCGTCGTTCATCGCCATACGCGCGAAGGTCTCGCGGATGTCGCGGCCCGAGGCGACCGGATCGGGCTTGCCGTTGGGGCCTTCGGGGTTGACGTAGATGAGGCCCATCTGCACCGCCGCCAGCGGGTTCTGCAATTCGCGATCGCCGCTGTAGCGGGTATCGCCGAGCCAGGTGTCCTCGGCGCCCCAGTAGATGTCCTCCTCGGGCTCCCAGATATCCACCCGGCCGCCGCCGAAGCCGAACGGCTTCAGGCCCATCGATTCGATGGCGCAGTTGCCGGTGAAGATGAACAGGTCCGCCCAGGAGATCTTGTTGCCGTATTTCTGCTTGACCGGCCACAGCAGGCGGCGCGCCTTGTCGAGGTTCGCGTTGTCCGGCCAGCTGTTCTCGGGTGCGAAACGGTGGGTGCCATTGGACGCGCCGCCACGCCCGTCCGCCGTGCGGTAGGTGCCGGAGGCGTGCCAGGCCATGCGGATGAAGAGCGGCCCGTAATGGCCGTAATCGGCCGGCCACCAATCCTGTGAGGTTGTCATCAGCGCGAAGATGTCCCGCTTCAGAGCCTCAAGGTCGAGCTTGCGGAATTCCGCGGCATAGTTGAACGCCCCGCCCATCGGATTGGACCGGGCGGAGTGCTGGTGCAGGATGCGCAGGTTGAGCTGGTTCGGCCACCAGTCGCGATTGGACCGGGTGGTGAAGCGCGCGGCTGTCGGCTTGCCGTGCATCACCGGGCAGGTGCCACGGCCGGCGTCATCATGGTTTGCCATGTCTCTCTCCAATTGTGACTGCGTGCATCAAACCGGGCCGGGCGGGGAGATAGTGATTGCTCTCCCCGACGATCGACCATGCGTGGGACGCGCAAGTTTTCACCGCTTCTACTGGCAAAGGAAAGTGTCATTTTGTCATCGCCGTCATCGGCAACATTGAGAACGGCAGCAGTATTGACCCTATCGGCCCGCCCGATACCTGTCCGGCCGCCTCGGGCCGCCCGCCGCGTCAGCCCGCGGGCGGGGTGCCCATCACCATTTCGCGGATGCGCAGCGGGTCCGATTGTTCCATCACGCGGCGGGCGAAGCGGGCGCAATCGTCGATATCGAGGGCACGGATGGCTTGTTTGACGCGCGGCACGGCCGAGGCGTTCATGCTGAAGCTGCGTAGGCCCATGCCGACCAGGAGCTTCATCAGCTTCGGGTTGGAGGCCATTTCGCCGCAGACCGACACCGGCATGCGCATCCGCAAGGCGGCCTCGGTGGCGAACTGGACCAGGCGCAGCACGGCGGGGTGCATGGGGTCATAGAGGTTGGACACCTCGCTTTCACCGCGATCGACGGCGAGGGTGTACATCGTGAGGTCATTGGTGCCGATGGCGAAGAAGTCGGCTTCGAGGGCCAGGGCGTCGGCGGAGAGGGCGGCGCCGGGGGTTTCGATCATGATGCCGAGCGGGGGGGCTTTTTCGGGAAGCCGCTCGCCGCGACGGCGCAGGCGGCGGATGACGCGCTCGTAGATTTCCCGCGCGGTGCGCACCTCGGCCACGGTGGTGACCATGGGGAGCAGGATGCGGACGGGGCCGGCCACGGCGGCGCGCAGGATGGCGGCGAGCTGGGTCTCGAACAGGTCGGTCTCGCGCAGCAGCAGGCGGATGCCGCGCATGCCGAGGGCGGGGTTGAGGTCGGCGGCTTCGGGCACCACGCCTTCGGATTGCAGCGCCTCGATTTCCTTCTCGCCGCCCCAGTCGAGCACGCGGATGGTGACCGGATCGCCGCTCATGGCTTCCACGATGCTGCGATAGGTTTCAGCCTGGGCGTTTTCGTCCGGCAGGGTCTCGCGGTTCATGAAGAGGAACTCGGAGCGCAGCAGGCCGATGCCTGAGGCGCCGGATTGGGCGATGAGCGGCAGTTCGGCTGGGATTTCGAGGTTGGCCTGGAGTTCCACCACCTCGCCGTCCGACGTGACGGAGGGCAGGCGGCGGAGGGACGCGAGCTTTTGCAACTCGCGCGCATAGGCGGTGACGGCGCGGCGCGCGGCGACCAACGTGGCGGGCTCGGGGTTGAGGGTGACGACGCCGGTGACGCCATCGATGATGATCACCTCGCCCGGCTTGGCGGCCTGGGACAGCCCGGCGACGCCCAGCACCGCCGGCACGCCGAGGGCACGCAGCATGATGGCGGTATGGCCGTCCGCGCCGCCTTCGTCGGTGGCGACGCCGGCGAGGCGGGAGGGGTCGAGCAGGGCGGCATCGGCGGGGCGTAGAGATTCGCACACCAGCAGCGCGCCGGCGGGCAGGGCGTTGAAGCTGCGGAAGGGGGCGCGGGTGAGATTGCGGATAAGGCGGCGGCCGATTTCGCGGACTTCCTCGGCGCGGCGCTTGCGGCCGGCGCGGTCATCATCGCCGGGCAGGGTGAGGATGGCTTCGGCAAGCGCGTCGGTTTCGTCCACCACGGCGGTTTCGGCCGATACCAGCGTGTCGGCGACGCGGCGGCGGACGCCGCGCACCAGGCGCGAGGAGCCGATCATTTGCAGGTAGGCGTCAAGCAATGGCGCGATTTCGGCCTGGCTGTCCTCCGGCAGGATGCCGAGGCGGGCGCGCAGCTTGAGGAGTTGCTTGCGGGACTGGGTGATGGCGGCATCGAGCCGGGCGGTTTCGGCCTGGATGTCGGTGGCGGCGATCTTGGCGCGGCTGACCACGGTTTGCGGTTCGGCGGCACCGAATACCGGGCCGATGGCGACGCCGGCGGACACCGGGATGCCGATCAGGCGGCGCTCGGCCCGTGGCGCGGGGGCCGCTTTTTCGCGCGGACGCTTGGGTTCCGGCGTTTCGTCAGTCTTGTTCATTGAAGCCGGCCTCGACCAGCGTCGTCAGCGCGTCCATCGCCTCCTTGGCGTCCCACCCCTCGGCACGCAACTCGATGGTGGAGCCGATGCCGGCGCCCAGCATCATCAGGCCCATGATGGAGCGGGCGGACACCACCTGGCCGTCCTTCACCACATCCACGGCGGCGCCGAACTGCTCGGCGAGGGAGACGAATTTGGCGGCGGCGCGGGCGTGCAGGCCGCGGCGGTTGCGGATGGTGAGGACCCGGGTCAGGACGGTGCCGCCCCCTTCGGCCTCGCTCACTCGCAGCTTCCGTTGAGTTTCGGCGGCGGCATCACGTGGGAGGCGGCGGCGATGTATTTGCGCCCGGCGGTTTGTGCGCAGTCCACCGCGTCGGCCAGCGGCAGGTTGGAGCGGACTTTGGCGAGTTTGACCAGCATGGGCAGGTTCATGCCCGCGATCACCTCGACGCCCTTGCGGTCCATCTGCGAGATGGCGAGGTTGCTGGGGGTGCCACCGAACATGTCGGTGATGAGGACCACGCCGTCCCCGGTATCGACTTCGAGGATGCAGCGATGGATGTCGGAGCGGCGGAACTCCATGTCGTCATCCGGGCCGATGCAGACGGTGGCGACGTTGCGCTGCTTGCCGACGACATGCTCCATCGCGAGGCGCATTTCCTCGGCCAGACGGCCATGCGTGACCAGAACCAAGCCGATCATGGGCAATGCCCTGTCATGAACGCCGTGCCTTCATCGCGTGTCGTCAGGCTCCTGAATAGGTGCGGCTGCCGTGTCCCCGCCGCGCCGGTTACCCGCGCGAGCAATGCTGCTCTCGCGGGTGAGTTCCCGATGCGCCGCGCTGACGCGCCAGCCTGTGTCCGTAAGAAAATTCGCCAATCGTTCGACAATGGTGACCGATCTGTGCCGGCCACCGGTACATCCAACCGCGATTGTTGCGTATTTCTTGCCCTCCTGCACGAAGCGGGGCAAGACCAGATTCAGCATTGCCGTAATCTGCCCGAAGAAGGTGGCAAAATCCGGGTCGGCCGCGACGTAGGCCGCAACTGAGGGATCACTTCCAGTCAGCGGCCTAAGTTGCGGATCGTAATGGGGATTGCGCAAAAATCGCGCGTCGAACACCATATCCGCCTCGCGGGGCAGCCCTGCGGGAAACGCGAAGGACACCAGCGAGACGGACAGACCGACTTGCGGGTCCGCCACCGCGCCAGGGCCGAAACGCTGCTCCACCAGTTGGCGCAACGCGGCCAGCGGCAGCTCGGAGGTGTCGATCACCAGGTCGGCCGCGGCGTGGAGCGGGGCGATCATGAGTTGTTCGGCGGCGATGCCGTCCGACACCCGGCCGCGCGGCGAAAGCGGATGGCGGCGCCGGGTTTCGGTGAAGCGGCGCTGCAGCACGCCCTCGTCGGCCCAGACGAACACCAGTTCCGGGCGCAGCACCGGGTTGAGGCGCAGGCGGGCGAGGGTGGCCATCACCGCATCGGCGTCAAACCCGCGCGAGCGGGCGTCCACGCCCACCGCGAGGCCGCCGGCGCCGTCGGCCCGCTCCACCAGGCGCTCGATCATCTCGAGCGGCGGAGTGTCCACCGCCTCGAACCCGACATCCTCCAGGGCGCGCAATACCGAGGCCTTGCCGGCGCCGGACAGCCCGCTGACCAGCACCACGGGGAGGCGCCCGGTCATGGTGCGAAGGCTCCCGCAACCTGCGCCATGCGGCCGGTCGCGCAATCGAGCGCCAGGGCGACGCGCTGGGCGGCGGAGGGGTGGGTGGGGTCAAGGTCGATCAGCGGCACATCAAGCGTGTCGTGGCGGCGCGGCTCGGGCAGGCGCGGCCCGTTGGTGCCCAGTTCGACGGCGAGGGCCACCCGCGCCTCATGGACATAGGGGAGCCGCACCACGCCGAGGCCACGCACTTCAAGAAGTCCGGCGAGGCGCGCCGGGGGCCGTGCCATTCCGTTCACAATCTCGACCCTGTCATCCGCCACCAGCATGAAACCACGATCCAGCAAGCGCAACGCAAGATCCGACTTGCCGGAGCCCGAAGGTCCCAGCAGGAGCACCCCGGCCCCTTCCCGGGCAACGCAGCTCGCATGGATTTGCATACGGCACCACCATGCCGAATTCCATGCATCAAACCAAGGGGGTTCGCCAAGGAGGCGCAAGCGTGGCGGCCCCGCCCTTGCCCGCGATCCCGCCGCATGCCAGCGTCCGGCCATGACACCCGATCGCTCCGACATCCTCGCCGCAGCCGCGCGTATCGCGCCCTACGTGCGCCACACCCCCATCATTCGCCTCGCCGCCGGGGACCTCGGCCTGCCCTGCGCGGCCACGCTGAAGCTTGAGTTGCTGCAGCATGCCGGCAGTTTCAAGCCGCGCGGGGCGTTCAACCGCATTCTCGCGGCGCGGGAGGCCGGCATCCTGCCGCCCGCCGGGGTGATCGCGGCTTCGGGCGGCAATCACGGCGCCGCGGTGGCCTATGCCGCCCAGGCGCTGGGGCTGACGGCGGAGGTGTTCGTGCCGGAGCATACGCCGGCCTCCAAGCGCGCCCGCATCGAGGGCTGCGGCGCACGCCTGGTGCGGGGCGGCGCTACCTACTTCGAGGCCCTCGCCGCCAGCCGTGCCCGCCAGGGCGAGACCGGGGCGATGGAGGTGCATGCCTACGATCATGCCGACGTGCTGGCGGGGCAGGGCACCACGGCGATAGAATTCGAGGCCGACGCGCCCGACCTCACCCACATCCTGATCGCCACCGGCGGCGGCGGCCTGATCGGCGGCATGGCGGCGTGGCTTGCCGGGCGGATCAGCATCGTCAGCGTGGAGCCCGAGGGCTGCCCGGCGCTGCACAATGCGCTCGCCGCCGGGCGTCCGGTCGAATCCCCGGTGGGTGGCATCGCCGCCGACGCGCTGGGTGCCCGGCAGGTCGGCAACCTGATGTTTCCCCTTGCCCAGGCTTACGTCGGCGCGGCGGTGCTGGTGAGCGATGCCGCCATCGTCGCGGCGCAGCGCACCTTGTGGAACGGGATGCGGCTGATCGCTGAGCCTGGCGGCGCCACCGCCCTGGCGGCCCTGCTCAGCGGCGCCTGGGTGCCGCCCCCCGGCGCGCGCGTCGGCGTGCTGGTCTGTGGTTCCAACACCGATCCCGCGCTGGTGACCCAATGACCTCCGTTCTCTGCGCCATCGACGCCCGCGGCGTCGCTACCGTCACCCTCAACCGGCCCGAACTCGGCAACGCCTACGACGAGGACCTGCTCGCCGCGCTGATCGACGGGCTGGTGACGCTGGAGGCCGATCCCGCCGTGCGCGCGTTGGTCATCCGTGGCGCCGGGCGGCACTTCCAGGCCGGGGCGGACATCAACTGGCTCGCCCGCGCCGCGCAGTATGACACAGAGCGTGCCTTCGCCGCCTCGATGGCCACCACCAAGGCCATGCAACTGCTGAACGAGTTCTCCAAACCCACTATCGCCATCGTCAAGGGCGCCTGCTTCGGCGGCGGCGTGGGGATGGTGTGCTGCGTGGATGTGGCGCTGGCTGCGCCGGATGCGCAGTTCGGCATCACCGAGGTACGCGTCGGCGTGGCGCCCACGCCGATCTCCACCCACATGGTGAACGCCATCGGCCTGCGCCAAACCCGCCGCTACGCCCTCACCGGCGAGCGGTTCGATGCCGCTGAGGCCTGCCGCATCGGCCTGGTGCATGAGGTGGTGTCAGCCGACGCCATGGAGCAGCGGCTGGAACAGGTGCTTGAGGCAGTGTTCCTCTCCGCCCCCGGCGCTATCGCCATGACCAAGCACAGCTTCCTCGCCGCCAACGGGCTCACCCTCGATGCCCGCGAGATGGCGATGCTGGCGCATGAAAGCTGGACCCAGCGCAACTCGGCCGAGGGCCGCGAGGGCACCGCCGCGTTCAAGGAAAAGCGCCGGCCGGCGTGGTTCCCGAAGTAGGGCGACGCGGGGGCTGGGGTTACGGGCGCGCTTCCTCGTCGGTGATGGACAGGCCGAGTTCGGTGAGGCCCTGCTCCAGCAGATCGCCGAAATTGGGAGTTTGCAGCAGGTAGGACACCGCCCGCTCGTCATGCGCCTGCCGTGCCGCCGCGCGCGCCTGGGACCATTCCTGCCCGGTGAAATCGCCGCGCCCGATCCATACCAGCGCCAGCACCTCGTTCATCTCGTCCTCGTGGAGATTTTCGAGTGCGCCGATGAGTTCCCCCTGGGTGGGGTTGTCCGGCGTGTCCTCCAGAATGCCGACGGATAGGTCATCCGCCGCGTTGGAGCCTTCCTCGAGGTCCTCCGGGGCAACCTGGGCGTCAAACTCGCGGGCCTTCACCACGATGTAGGCGAGTTTGCCGAGTGATGTTGTGAGCATCGCACCCACTCCTCTGGACCATGGTGCCCTTCCTGGCACGCCGCCGGCCGGCGCGCGATGACCTGCGTCAAGGCGGGCCGGGACAACGGCGCGGTGGCGATCAGACGTCGACCGTGCAGCCGGCGGTCCAGCTGCCGTCGGCCCATTCCTCCACGCGCAGCCCGCTGCAGGTGGCGCCTTTGGGTTCCACCGCCGGCGCGTGGCGCGTGCTGTCCACCGGTTCGCCCCACATGGTGCCGCACAGGCGCGGACCAGGCGCGATGGAGACGGCGAAGCGTCCGAACACCATCCGCCGCGTGGCCATCTCGTAGACCACCGCGTTCAGCCAATCGACCAGGAGCAGCTCGATATCGGGGGCGTCGCAGATCACCTCCACCGCCAGGAGCGGCGCCACCTCGGCCGCGGTGACGGCGGCGGTTAGGGCGAGCGCGGCCTCTTCGAACGCCTCGGCCAGGGATGTGCCCCAGGCGTGCAGGCCGATATCGCCGCCAAAGCCCGCGTGCTCCCGGCCCGGGAGGCGGGTGCGGTCAGCCGATGTGATGATGTTCATGCCGTCCTCGGTTGCCGGCCTCCCGGAGGTTCCCGGGGCCGGCGGATTGGTGCAAGCGGGAGGGGAGGCTGTTCAGTCGGCCTTGACCGCGATCTTGCGCTCGGCGTGGATCGCCTCGGCCCGCTTCGGCAGCACCACGGTGAGCACGCCGGACTTGAAGCTGGCGGCGATCTTGTCGCCATCTACATCGTCGGGCAGCCGGAAGGTGCGCTGGAAGGCGCCGTAGCGGCGTTCGGAGAGGTGATAGTCCTTCTTGTTCTCCTCCTTCTCTTCCTTCTTCTCGCCCTTGATGGCGAGCGTGTCGTTGACGACCTTCACCTCGATATCCTGCTCGGCCATGCCCGGAAGCTCGACGGCCACCTGGAATTCGGTGGCGTGCTCGACGATGTCCACCGAGGGCCAGGTGGTTGCCCGGCGCCAGAACGGCTCGGTCTGGAACGGGCTGCGTGACGGCAGGCGCGGGAAGCCGTGGCCGAAATCCTCGAACACCCGATCCACCTCGCGGCGGAGGTTTTCCAGCGGCGCCCAGATATCGGGCAGCCCGGCCTTCGGCTTGTCGTCCGGCTTTTCGGGGTTTTTGACCTGCAGGTCAGCCATGGCGGTCGTCCTTTTCGGAAAAATTGACGTCCCGCGCCGTGCCCTGTGCCACTGCGAACGGCACCGGCCCGCCGGGTGTAGCCAGAGACTGTTGGTGGGTGCGTCGTTGTTGCCCGCGAGGGGCGTCAGTGCGCCACTGCGCGGGGGAACACGGCTCTCGCCTGCGGTCCCTGCTCGCCGTCCTCGGCGTCAAGCAGGTAGCGGACGGGGTCACCGACTTTCAGGCGCGCGAAGCCGGAACCAAGCACGCAGTTCTGATGGACGTAGATCTCGCCGCCGGTTTCATCGGCGATGAACGCATAGCCTCGATCGGCAAACACCCGGACAATCCGGCCGCGTGCCGGCGGTGCCTGCAACCTGCCCCGCCGCGCCTGGTGCCGGCCGTTGTCCTGCAACTGCCGTCGGGCCACGTCGAAGGCATCGTGTATCGCGGCGTGGATGTCTTCGTGCGCGTGATCCAGCGCCGGTTCGCGGTTCACCACCACCCGGTTGCCGGGGGCGCTGATCTCAATTCGAATGCGATAAATGATCCCTTGCCGCGGGCGCTGGTGGACGGGGTCCACCGTCACCCGGATCGCTGAAATACGATCGGAGAACTGTTCCAGTCTCCCGGCAAGGTCTCTGGCCTGGGTTTCCACCGATGGCGATGGATCCATGCCATGAAAGGACATCTGAAATATGGGAAACATTCCCGCCTCGTTCGTCAATACGCTTTATATAGGAGTTCGGCGGGGGGGCGTCATTGATTCTGATCAATGCAATGAATATATATTTATTGCTATAAAGCTACATTTGATATCGTCGAGGCAACGGCCAGGGCACCCCGGGGAAAGCGCAGCGATGACCGACAACAGCCGGGTTTTATCCGATATTCGTCATGCCATCCGATCGGAACCGCGTATCCGCGCCGTGGGCGGCCCGATCCGGCTTGAGATATCGAACGGCGCGCTGGTCCTGTCGGGCGAGGTGGATCATATCGCCGGCAAAAAGCTCGCCCTGGAAGCCGCCGCCCGCGTGCCCGGCGTGGCCGGGATTGTCGATCGCCTGCATGTGCGCCCCGCGACGGTGATGGGGGACGGCGAACTGCGTGACCTGGTGCGTGATGCCCTGCTGGAGGATGCCACCCTGGCCGCCTGTGTCATCCGCGTGTGGGTGAAGGGGGCGCCGGAGGTGGTGCGCCGGCCGTTGGGCGCACAGGGGCTCATCGATATCCGGATCGAGGACGGCATCGTCACCCTGGATGGCGATGTGCCGGGGCTGGGGCAGAAGCGCCTGGCCGGGGTGGCGGCATGGTGGGTGCCCGGCAGCCGCGATGTCATCAACGGCATCGGCATCACACCGCCCGAACCGGACACCGAGGCCGCGATGACGGACGCCGTGCTGGAGGTGCTGGAGAAGGACCCGTTCATCGACGCGCGCAGCATCCGGGTGCGGTCCCGCCAGTCGGTGGTGACGCTGGATGGAACGGTTCCGCGCGATATCGAGCGCAAGCTGGCCGAGGATGACGCGTGGTATGTCTTCGGCGTCGACGAGGTGGTGAACCACCTCGTCGTCCGGCCGTCGCAGGTTCGCTAGGCGGCTTAGCGGGTCTGCTGGATCGCCGAGAGCACCCAGCGGCCGCCGGGGGCACGCAGGAAGGTCCAGAGTTCGGTGGCCTGGGTGCGCTGGGTGGGGTTGCCATCCACCACGCGGCCGGTGCTGTCACGCGTGACGTCGATCATCGAGAAGCGCATCGCCACGGTGGCGTATTCGCGGCCCGGCTCGGCCCAGGCTTCCGAGAGGTCCCCCTGTTCGAGGTGAACATCCGCCACGGTGTTGATCACGCCGCGGCTGGTCTGCTCGCTCATCTGCTCGGAGAAGTAGCTGACCATCTCGGGGGAGGCCATCTGGCCGAGGCTGCGCAGGTCATGCGCCGACCAGGCCGCCTGCACGCCGTGCAGCAGGTCCTCGAAGGCGTGGAAGTCCGCCGGGGTGACGTTGATGGCGTTGGTGCTGCCGCCGCCACCACCGCCGCCGGGCGCGCCCGGGGCCATGGTGCGGGTGTAGTCGGCCGGGCCGCCAGCCATGGCGGGGCTGCGGTTGGCGAACAGGTTCCACAGCATGCGGCCGATCCAGACCACCAGGAAAATCTGCAACAGGAAGCCCAGGAACCCGCCGAAGCCGGTGATGCCGTGGAACATCCCGCCGCCGAACAGCATGCCGCCGATGCCGGCGCCAAGCAGGCCACCCATCAGGCCGGACATGAACGGCGACCGGCCAAAGATCGACGATCCGAAGGCCGGGCGCGGTGCCGTGGCGTAGGGCGATGTGCTGGGCGCTGTCTGCGGCGTCATGCTGCGCTGCATCGGCGCGGCGTAGCCCGGCGCGGTGCTGGTGGAGGGGGGCGCGCTGTAGGTGTTGCTGCCGCGGCTGCCCATGGACGTGCTGCTGCCGGCACGGGCAAAGGCGTCAACCGGCGCAACGGCGATGGCGAAAACCAGCGCGGCGGCGGTGATGATGGCGGTACGGCGGAACATCGGCGTCGGATCTCCCTGGAAGTCTTGCTTATCTAGGTGCACGCATACCCTGAATCGAGAGGCGGATGACACAGGTGTTTTGTGCGGCACCTAAACTTTACGCCATCTATCGCAGCAACTTCCGCGCCAGCACCGCCGAGACCAGGCTGGCCGCCGCCGCGCCCGCCAACGCCCCCTCGATCGACCATGACACCGCAATGCCGCCGATCGCCGAGCCGAGCGGGAGACCGCACATGTTCAGGCTGATCGATACCGCCATCACCCGCCCGAGCAGCGCCGGGTCGGTGCGGCGCTGGCGCAGGGTGAGCACCGCGACATCCACCGGCCCGGCGGCGAAATTCAGCAGCACCATGCCGGCGACCAGCCCGGCCAGGCCAAAGTTGGCGGCTACCGGAAACAACGCAAACGCGGTCACCAGCCCGCCGATGCCGATCACCGCGCCCTCGCGCCCCATGATCCCCAGCCGCCCGGCCAGCAATGCCCCGGCGACGCCGGCCAGACCGGCCACGGCCCACAGCACCCCGGTCAGGCTGTCCGCCGCCGCCCCGGCGCCCACGGCGCGGGCGGCCATCACCGGCACGATGACGATCAGCATGCCCCAGCTCACCGTCTGCATCCCGTAGGACAGCGCCAGGCCGCGCAGGACGGGATGGCGAACCACATGGCGCACCCCGCTCCAGGCCTGCCCGAACAGGCCGCCCCGGCTGCCGCCCGGGATATCGCCGTGCAACACCTTCAGCGCCGCGGCGGCAGCCACCAGATAGAGCGCCGCGGTCAGCCCGACAGCGGCGGGGGCGCCGAAAAACCCCAGCAGCGGCCCGGCGATCACCGGCCCCACGGTGTCGGTGACGGCGTTGATGGTGGTGTCCAGCGCATTCACCGTGTCTCGCGCCGGTGCCGGCACCAGGCGCGGCAGCACCGAGCGGATGCCGGCGGCGCTCAAGGGCGTGGTCAGCGCATAGGCCGCCGCGAGCGCGACCAGGGCGGGTGGCGTCATCGCGTCCAGCCCATCCAGCGCGGCCAGCACAGCGAGCCACACCGCGGAGGCCACCAGGTCCAGCACGATCATCCGCCCGGCGCCCAGCCGGTCGAGCGCCGCTCCGGCGATGGGGCTGGCGATCATGCCGGGGATCAGCGCCGCGAACCCGGCCCACCCGGCGATCGCGGGGGAGCCGAAGCGGTTGAGCGCGTAGAGCACCAGCAGCACCAGGAACATCCGCCCCGCCAACCGCGCCAGGGTGGTGGCGAGCAGCAGCGCGCCGACGCCGGGCAGACGGATCACGGCGGAATAGGATGTCACTGCGGCTTCTTCGCCACGGGCCGGAATGCCAGGGCCTTCTGTGCCGCCGAAAGCACCTCCTCGCGGCGCATACCGGGGTGCAGGGCGCGGCTGTAGAGCACGCGCAGCATGCGGTCATCCTCGCGCGACAGCCTGGTGGCGGTGCCTGGCGCGAAGGCGCTGGCCGGCAGGAACGCGCCGGGGCCCATCAGGCCGAGGGCGGCGCCGAGACCGTGCAGCGCGCAGGCGCTGGCTTCGGGGGTGGGCTGCGTGATATCGATGCCGATCACCGCGGCCTTCAGCACCGTGCGCCCGGCATCGCCCCATACCGGGAGCGCCCAGCAGAGGGTGCGGTCGATCACGGTCACGATGAACTCGTTCACCGTTTCCTCGTCGCCAAGGAAAGCGTTGCGTAGCATGCCGCGCAGCGGGCCGCGAAAGGCTGCCGGCAGGTTTTCGTCCGCCACGATGAAGGCGTTGGGCGGATCGCGGGCGACATCCTGCTCCAGCACCAGGCGCAGCTTCAGCCCGGTGGGGCGGGCGAGCGCGCGCAAGGCCGCCTGGGCGTCGGCGCGATCCTCCTTGCGGCCGAACACGAACAGGCGCATCGGCCCCACCCAGCGCGACAGCGCATCGCGCACCGGAATGGCCCACATCGGGTTGCCGTCGAAGGCGAGCATGGCGAGTTGCTCGGCGATATCAGCCGCGTGGATCACCGGCGGCCGGACGGGCGGGGCCGTCGTTGCCGGGGTCTGGGGTGGCGCGGCGGCGGCCAGCACGAGCAGCGACGCGACAGCCGCCCGCCTCACGCCGCCAGCGAGGCCACGTAGGCCGCCGCAACCTGCTCGAACAACGCCTGCTCGGCCGCGCCGAAGCGGGCGAGATGGGGGCTGTCGATATCAAGAACCCCGATCACCACGCCCCCTTGCACTAACGGCACCACGATTTCGGAGTTGGATGCCGCATCGCAGGCGATGTGGCCGGGGAAGGCATGCACGTCCGCCACCAGCACCGTTTCGCCACGCGCGGCCGCGGTGCCGCAGACGCCCTGGCCAATGGGAATGCGCACGCAGGCCGGCTTGCCCTGGAACGGGCCGAGCACCAGCGTTTCGCCCTGGCGGAAATAGAAGCCGGCCCAGTTGATGCCCTCCAGATGCTGCCAGATGGCGGCGGCGGTGTTGGCGGCGTTGGCAATGGGGTCATGCTCGCCGGTCAACAGTCCGAGCACGTCGCTGAGCAGGTCGTCATGGGCGATATGCATGGGGTGCTCCGGGTGGATTCGCGGGAGGGGATTTATTAGCCCGTGGCCGCGCGGCACTCCATGGCAAGTTTGTTTCAGTGTTCCGGCGGGTTTTGTGCGGTTCGCCCCGCCGAATCGCCTTGCGTGGCGGGCCGCGCCAACGCACGCTTGGCCGTCGCGGCCCCCCATCGCGGCCACCCAATGGAGAGCCCGCCATGCGACGTATCCTTGCCGCCCTGGCCCTGGTCCTTGCGCTCGCACCCGCCGCCGTGGCGCGCGAGACGCTGACCATCGGGATTTCGCAGTTCCCCTCCGGGCTGCACCCGTATTTCGATCCGGAAGTCGTCAAGGGTTACGTCCTGGGCTTCGCGATCCGCCCGGTGACGGCATTTGATGCTGACTGGGTCAACCACTGCATGCTGTGCACCGAACTGCCGACGCTGGAGAATGGCGGCGTCACATTGGAGACCCGGCCCAACGGCACCCCCGGCATGGCCATCCATCTCACCCTGCGGGACGACCAGTTCTGGGGCGACGGAACCCCGGTGACCTCGGCCGATGTTGCCGCCACGGCTAAAATCGGCGGCAATCCGGCCTCGGGCTTCCCCGATGTGCGCACCTGGGGGCGGGTGGAGCGGGTGGAGGTGATCGACGCCCACCGCGTGGTGCTGCATCTCGATGAGGTGTGGGCGCTCTACGACCGCATGCCCGCGCTGCTGCCGGCCCATATCGAGGGCGCCATCTACGACAAGGCGGCCAATCCCGGCGAATACCTGCGCGGCACCGCCTACAACCGCGCCCAGACCACGCCCGGGCTCTACAACGGGCCGTATCGCATCGCGGGCTATGATTCCGGCTCGCAGATCGTGCTGGAGCGCAACGCCGCCTGGAAGGGGCGGCCCCCGGCGTTCAACCGCATCGTGGTGAAGGGCATCCTCAACACCGCCGCGTTGCAGGCCAACCTGATGTCCGGCGACATCGACCTGGCGCCCGAGGGTATCGGGCTCACCATCGACCAGGTGCTGACCCTCCAGGAACAGTCCCCGGATCGGTTCGACTATGCCTTCCACGACACGCTCACCTTCAGCCACATCGATTTCCAGCTTGACGATCCGCATCTCGCCGATGTGCGGGTGCGCCGGGCGCTGCTGATGGGGGTGGACCGCAAGGCTATCGTCGATCGCATCTACAAGGGACGTGCCGAAGTGGCGCACACCACCGTGCCCAGCGGGGACCCGATGGCGGCGCGTGACATCACCGCCGTGCCCTATGATCCCGCCGGCGCGCGCGCCCTGCTCGCCCAGGCCGGCTGGACGCCGGGGGCGGACGGGGTGTGCCGCAATGCCGCCGGGGAGCGGCTGTCCATCGTTTTCCAGACCGGCTCGGGCATCAAGCTTAGCCCGTCCTATTCATGGGGCTGACGTTCGTTTCGCGATTTGAGCGGCGGGCATGGATTTCCTGTCGCCTGTTTCATCGCGGTAGCCGGTGGTTTTTGATGGGCGTTGGGGTTTCGGGCTGCGGTTGGTTCGGGGGCAA